>PMSZ01000136.1 GCA_003168235.1 Acidobacteriaceae bacterium | reverse complement strand
CCCTGCTTAATCCGGATCAGGTGGAAGATCTCCTCAAGCTTCAAAAGGCCGCTCAGAAAATCAGCTCCATCCTAGACCTCGATCAGCTCGTTGATAAGGTCGTAAACGAGGTCGCCCGCTCCTTCGGATGTCTGGATTCTGACATCTACCTGCACAACCAAGAGCGCGCCGAACTGTCGCTAGTGTGCGCCCATGGCTGCGCCGGCTGCGACCTCCACGGACCCGGGCACAGCCTGAAAATTGGGAAAGGGATGGTCGGGTACGTCGCATCGACTGGCCAGATGCACTACGCGCCCGATGTGCGCCAGGACCCCTACTACATTGGCTGTGAAGAATCCACGCTCTCGGAAGTTGCGATTCCGCTCCTTGTAGAAGGGCAGTTGGTGGGAGTATTCACCGCCTCCCACACCGGACTGGATGCCTTCAACCCCTGCCAGTTGCGGCTGCTTCAAGCCATGTGCAGCGATGTGGCCGTGGCCGTCCACAATGCTCGCCGATTTCAACAGGAACAGCGGCAAAGGGAGCAAATGACTCACGAGGCGCGGGAGGCCCGCGTCATTCAACAAGCACTTCTCCCCAAGGCCGCTCCCTCTATTCCTGGTTTTACTGTATCCGGGCTTTCCATTCCCGTCGGCGCGGTGGGCGGCGACTGGTACGACTTCATTCCCATGGACAAAGGCCGTTGGGGACTGGTGTTGGCCGACGTTTCCGGCAAGGGAACCGCTGCCGCGCTGCTGATGTCGGCCACTCGCGGCATCTTGCGATCCCTGGCCGAGGCCGCCTGCACTCCGGGTGAAGTGCTGGCGAAGCTGAATCGCCTTCTAGTCGAGGATTTTCCCGCCGGCCGTTTCGTGACCATGGTGTATGCCGTGCTCGATCCTGCTAAGCGGACTCTGACCTTCGCTAACGCGGGTCACCTGCGTCCGCTTCTAATGACCGGCATTTCAGGCCAGTTCCTCGACGTGGAGCGAGGAATCCCTTTGGGACTGGGATCAGGCGATTTCTCGGAGGTGGAAGTGAAGCTTCCTCTAGGTTTTCGCTTGGTGTTTTACAGCGACGGCATTACCGAAGCGGAAAATCAAGCGGATGAAGAGTACGGGGTGGCGCGTCTTCAAAAACATTTTTCGCGAACGGACGCCTCCGCCGAGAGCTTGCTCGATGACGTACGCTCGTTCGCCGACGGTTCGGGTCTGCGCGATGACGCCAGCGTCATCCTAGTGAAGGGTTAACCGAGTCACAATGTTGGAGGACCGACGCTCCCGCGAGCGCCTCTTTCTTGATCACAGACCGGTCATTCGCTCAAGTTTTTCCGGGTAGCGAGCTCCTTCCACCTTAATTTTGGAAGCGGCGGCAGCGATGTCGCGGAGGTCATCGGTCGTCAACTCGACTACCGCTGCTCCGATGTTCTCCTCGAGTCGGTTTAACTTCGTGGTGCCGGGGATCGGCACGATCCACGGCTTCTGAGCCAGCAGCCACGCGAGTGCGATCTGAGCGGGAGTCGCCTTCTTACGCTGCGCGACCGTGCCGAGCAGATCGATCAGGGCTTGATTCGCCTTAAGTGCCTCCGGCGTAAAGCGAGGGAGGCCGCTGCGGAAGTCGGTGCTTTCGAACTTCGTAGTTTCATTCATTGCTCCCGTCAGGAAGCCTTTGCCGAGCGGGCTATATGGCACGAGACCAATGCCGAGTTCCTCTAGGGTCGGTATTACTTCTTTCTCGGGGGTTCTCGTCCACAGCGAGTATTCGCTCTGGAGAGCAGTGATCGGCTGGACAGCATTTGCGCGACGAATCGTCTTTGCGCCGGCTTCGGAAAGTCCAAAGTGTTTGACCTTGCCGGCTTGAATCAGTTCCTTCACCGCGCCGGCGACGTCTTCGATCGGCACGTTCGGGTCGACCCGGTGCTGATAGAGCAGGTCGATGGTGTCGACCTTGAGCCGCTTGAGCGAGCCTTCGACGGCCTGCCTGATGTGCTCCGGACGGCTATTCACACCGGCCACTCCCGGCCGATTATCGCTGCCACTCAGGTCGAACCCGAACTTGGTGGCAATCACGACTTTCCCACGGAACGGAGCCAGGGCTTCGCCCACAAGCTCTTCGTTCGAGAACGGGCCGTAGACTTCGGCAGTGTCAAAGAAGGTGACGCCGCGGTCCACGGCGGCACGTAGAAGAGAGGTCATCTCCTGTTTGTCTTTGGGCGGACCGTAGGAAAAGCTCATTCCCATGCAGCCAAGACCGATGGCAGATACTTCCAGATTGCTTTTTCCAAGTTTGCGCGTTTGCATTTGCTACTCCTTCCGTTGAGCGGTGATTATGAGACAGCTACCGAAGCCGACTCTTCTCGGTAGTTCAAGCCGTCGATTTGCGTCTTTGACGATTTCTACGGCGAGTCGAACCCTCCGCTGTTCGGACTCTTCAGGCTGGAGCATCATCGTAATGTGAGGCATCGTTTTGCTCCTTCGATTCTTAAAGCGTAGTCGCCGGGTCTACTTGTGGTATTGCCCATCGGTGACCTGCTCCATCCAGTCGACCACCTTGCCGTCTTTCTTTTCCTGAATGGCGATGTGTAGGCAAAGGAAGAGTGTACCCGGTCCAAGGATCCCTTTGCCTTATCGGGTTCGGTTTAAGATCCTCCAACACTCCGCCACAATAGTCGTTCGCGTCCCTGTCTGCTCGTAGCGAGAAAGAAAAAACATCAAGGAGAACAAGAAAGAGCTTGACAAATTAACGGTGTTGTAGTTAACTACAACAGTATACAACATGCGACGCCCTGGCGCGCCTTACCCGCAAACCGAGTTCGCATGGGAAAAACCCTGGTTCGAGAAGTAGAGAAGTCTAAGGAGAATTAACATGAAATCCCTTCGTTTGATGCTGCCTGTTGTTCTGCTGGCGCTCTCCACCGTGGCTCTTGCCCAGTCGGACGCGCAAACGCCGGTTGCGCAGCCTGAAGCGCAAAAGGCCTCCGTGGCTCCTGTGCTGTCCGAGGCGCAGAAGTCCTTCGCAACCATGAAAACCCTAGCGGGAGAGTGGGAAGGCCCCGTCACCGTCCCGGAGATGCCGGAGATGTCCGGCGGCAAGCCGATGCACCTCTCGCTGCGTGTGACCTCGAGGGGAAACGCCCTTGTGCACGAGATGCAGGAAGCAGGAACGCCGTTGGATGCGACAAAGTACGACCATCCGGTCACGATGCTCTACGTGGACGGAGACCAGCTCACCCTGATTCACTATTGCGACGCAGGGAACCGGCCGCGCATGACCGGCAAGATGTCGCCCGATGGCAAGATGGTCGAGTTCGAGCTCAAGGACATCAGCGGGAGCCCGGAGATGCACATGCTCCATTCCGTGTTCACGCTCATCGACGCCAACCATCACACCGAGGATTGGACGTTCATGATGAAGGACAAGCCCATCCACGCCCACTTCGACCTCCACCGGACCAACTGAGCTGACGCCGTTTTGCGGGCGTCTGCCGCAGAGCCTGCCCTGAGCTTGTCGAAGGGCGTCATCCCTCATCCCGAGGAGAGCTTCAGCTCCACGAAGTTCTCCGGCGCAGCATCTGCTAACGTTGACCGTGGAAAACCGATGGACCGTGAGTGGAACGATAATCAGCCGATCTACCGCCAGCTGCGCGACCGTGTCGTCGCCATGATCCTGGACGGAGTGCTCAAGGATGGCGATCCACTGCCCTCCGTGCGCAACGTCGCGGCGGAATATCGCGTCAATCCGCTCACCGTCCTCAAGGGCTATCAGCAACTGGTGGATGAGGGTCTGGTCGAGACCAGACGTGGTCTCGGCATGTTCATCAATATGGGCGCGCGCGGTATGTTGCTGCAGGGCGAGCGGCAGAAATTCCTTGGCGAAGAATGGCCCAGGATCCACGCCACCATTCAGCGCCTTGGCCTGAAAGCGGACGAGCTGCTGAATGGCTCGCGGCCGCCGTCCAAGACTGCGCTGTCGAAGCCCGCGAAGCCGGGTCCGTCGAAGCCGGACCCATCGAAGGAGGAGCGCTGAAGCCATGGCCTGCATAGAAGCTCGCGGTCTCCGTAAGGCGTTCGGAACCACCATCGCTCTCGACGGCCTCGATCTGCGCGTCGAAGAGGGCCGCATCCTGGGACTCATCGGTCCCAACGGCGCCGGCAAGACCACCGCGCTCCAGGCAATTCTCGGCCTCACCCCATATCAGGGAGAACTGAGAGTGCTCGGGCGCGACCCCTGGGCCGAGCGCGATCAGCTGATGCGCGATGTCTGCTTTATCGCCGACGTTGCCGTGCTCCCGCGATGGATCAGGGTCTCCCAGGCACTCGACTATGTCGCCGGCGTGCATCCCCGATTCGATCGCGCCAAGGCGGAGGCTTTTCTGGCCAAGACCGCCATCCGCCGCGGTAGCAGGGTGCGGGAATTGTCGAAGGGGATGGTGACCCAACTGCACCTCGCTCTGGTCATGGCGATCGACGCCAGATTGCTTCTGCTCGACGAGCCCACGCTGGGCTTGGACATCCTGTATCGCAAGCAGTTCTACGATTCGCTGCTGAACGACTACTTTGATCGTAAACGCACCATCGTAGTGGCCACCCATCAGGTGGAAGAGGTCCAACACGTCCTCACCGATCTCATGTTCATCGACCGCGGCCGCATCGTATTCGAGTGCAGCATGGAAGAATTGGAGTCGCGCTATCTGGAAGTGACCGTGCATCCCGAGAAGGTCGCAGCCGCACGCGCGCTCCAGCCGATACACGAACGCCAGGCCATCGGTCGCAGCATTTTACTTTTCGATCTGATGACACTCGAAAAGATTGACCGTCAGGAACTCGCCGTGTTTGGCGACGTGCGCACGCCCAGCATCGCCGACTTGTTCGTTGCCGTGATGGGCAATCAAAGTGTCGTAACCCAGGGTGTCGTAACTCAAGGAGCGGCTCGATGAGTACTCAATCGAACGCGATGCTCGAATCCTTCCAATCGCAGAGTGTCACACCGTCAATCATTCCCGCGACTCGACTTTTGTACTGGTCGATCCGTCGCGAATTGTGGGAGAACCGTTCCATCTACCTTGCGCCGCTGGCGGTCGCTGCAGTCGCTCTGTTCGGATTCTCGCTCAGCTCGATTGCCGGTATCTGGGAAAAGCCATTGCGTCTCAATCCGGCGCAACCTCAAGCGCCATTCGACATGGCAGCAGGTCTAATGATGCTGACAGGGATCGTCGTGAGTGTGTTTTATTGTCTTGACGCGCTGCACGGCGAACGTCGCGACCGCAGCATTCTTTTCTGGAAGTCGCTGCCGGTGTCTGATGCCACCACCGTGCTGGCGAAAGCGAGTATCCCTCTCGTTATTTTGCCACTGCTGACTTTTGCCATCACGGTCGCCCTGCAGTGGCTCATGCTGCTGATGAGCAGCGCCGTACTGCTGGTGAGCGGTCTGAGCGTGGCCACGTTGTGGACGAACTTGTCGTTCTTGCGGATGTCATGGCTGCTCCTGTACCACATTCTTACCGCCCATGCGCTCTGGCCCGCACCAATTTATTGCTACCTGCTGCTGGTTTCCGGATGGCCGCGCCGGGCGACATTTCTATGGGCGGCCTTACCGCTGCTGGCGATTGCCGGGGTCGAGCAGATTGCCTTCCACACTTGGCATTTCGCTGCCCTGGTGGGCTCCCGATTGATGGGCGCTGCACCCACGGTCACCTCGACATCCCCACATATGTTCCCCACCGACCCCATGACCCATATTGCCCCGGCTCATTTCCTGAGCAGCCCGGGTCTGTGGATCGGCCTCGCAGTCGCCGCGGTCTTCCTGGCAGCAGCGGTGCGGCTACGCCGCTATCGGGAACCGGTCTGAGCCCCATGCTCTTTGTGGAAGAAACACTCCAGCGCAGCGCTGGCGTCCATCCCCCAGGAAACCTGCGGTCTAAAGCAGAGCCAAACTGTCGCATTCAGCAGGTCGTTAAAAAAAAGCGCTCTTAAACTGCTGATGCCGATGCAGAGCTTGGCTCATCAGTGTCTGGAATTCCGGTGCGGCGTGGAGACTCTGCAGCAACGGATCGCGCACGAAGTAGGGGTAGCAAAAAAATCCACTCTCGATACTAAGACGCAGCATGTGCAAGGCGGAAACCTTGTCACCCAAAACCGCATACGCTTGCGCGACCTTGTATATACCCTCAGCGTCGCTTACCCCGCGCTCTTCGATCTTGCTTTCCGTTCTCTGTAGCAGTTTTAGCCCGCCCGCATTGTCGCGCCTGATTGAGTGGCTCAGAGCTTTTCCCACATTCGCCGGAAGCAACGTAGGGTCCTTTTCAAAGGCGCGATCAAACTCCTGGGCAGCCTGATCGCGATTGTTTAGGTAGTATTCGCCAAAACCTCGGTAGAAGTCGATGTAAACAGAATCGTTAGCCGGCAGGCTGCGAAGAAATTTCTCATATTCGCCCAGGTAAAGGTAGCTGTTCATCGCCGAGCTGTTGATTTTGACCAAAGGGTCGATTTGACGCGCTTTTTCGCACTCCGCTACCGATTCCTTCAACACCCCCCCAAACCGGTAGGCATAACCCAGTTCCCAGTGCGCCTCAGCATTGTTGGGACTATCCTCCAGAACCGATCGCAACAACGGTACCGCTTGTTCCACTCTGCCAGTATCCGTGAGCAGATTGGCCATATAGATTCGCGGCTCAACCAGCGCGGGATTTAATGCAATCGCCTTCTCATAGTCAACCTGTGCCTTTCCGTAGTCCTCGCGCCCCCCGAACTGAAGTGACGCATTGGTCGTGTACGCTCTCCCCAGATGCGCCCACGAGGGCGCATAGTTCGGTTCAATCGCCGTAGACGCCTCTAGCATTTTGATCGCCCCTGCGAACTCATTGAGCGAGTACAGGTCGATTCCGCGCAGATAGTATTCGTAAGCCGCGGTACTGATCTTTTTCTCGGGCTTGAGATTTTCAGCTTCTCTGGGCGACAGGTTTAGCTCCAACTCCTTAATGATCTGCTGCGACACTCGGTCTTGAACCGTCAGCAGTTTGTCGTACTTCACATCGATGGCCTCTCGCCACAGAATCTTGTCTGGCCTCACATCGATGAGTTGCGCGGTGATCCTCAGGTCATCGCCATCTTTAATGAAGCTGCCCGTAAGCAACGTATCCACGTCCAGGTCCGCTGCAACTTTCTTAGGGTCGACGATCTGATTGCGGTACTTGTCGATCGAGGACGAGGGACGAATAGTCAGAGCATTGACATATCCAAGTTTGGTGATGATCGCATCCGCCAGCGAGAATCCGAGGAAATCGGTTTCCGGATCCTGCTTAAGATTTCGGAATGGAAGAATCGCTAAGCTGCGCGGCCGCGCCGAGGTGGGCAGACTCGATCTCCTGGCATAGAAGTAGCCAATGGCAGCAATTGCCACCAACAATATCGCCAGTCGCCAGAGCCAGATTCTTGGCCATGTTCTTGGAGAAGATGTTGTCGGCGACGATGTCAGCCCCCCGGTCAGAGCAGGGGTGGCTCGCGCCGGGGTTCCGCTACCCCATCCCGTCCTCGCCGCTTGCCCCCCAGTCGACCGCTGCAGCTTGGCTTGAAACTCCGCCTCCTTCTTGAAGTCCTGCAGGTCGATCAAAAGATCTCCCACCGACTGGAACCGGGTATCGCGGTCCTTGCGTAGCGCTTTGCCGATGATGCGCTCGATTTCCGGCGGCATGTCCGGGGCAAACTCTATCGGCGGTGGCGGCTCAACTTTCAGGATCTCAGCCATCACATCACTCGCCGTCACACCGTCAAACGCCGCCCTGCCGGTGACCATTTCATACATCACCGATCCCAGGCTGAAAATATCGCTACGCGCATCTACTTCAACTCCCCGAGCCTGCTCCGGCGACATATACTTGGCCGTGCCCACAACCATTCCCGGTGTGCTGGCCGTCGACGTCACCGTTAGTCCTCTACCAACCGTCTGGTCGCCCCCCCAATGTCCCAGCTTGGCGATTCCGAAATCGAGCACTTTAACGATTCCGTCCGCTCGAACAATCACATTGTCGGGCTTGATGTCGCGATGAACTATTCCACAAGCATGCGCGGCAGCCAGAGCGCTGGCGATCTGGATGGCAACGTCAATCGCAGTATTCAGCTCCATCCTGCCGATGGCCATTTTGTAGCGAAGAGTTAATCCCTCGATATACTCGGAAACAATAAAACGCAGCCCCTCAGCCTGTCCGAATTCATAAATAGTAAGAATGTTGGGGTGATTCAGCGCCGAGGCCGCCCGCGCTTCGTGCTCAAAACGCCGCAAATCACGCCCGTCACCAGTCAGTTCTGGAAGAAGCATTTTGAGCGCAACCTTGCGACCGAGCCGCATGTCCTGCGCAAGGTAAACTTCACCCATCCCGCCGGCTCCCAGCATAGAAATGATTTGGTAGTGTTCCAACTTCGTGCCGGGAGCAATCATTCCATCACGATGTTCCTTCGTCATCTGACGCCCCGTTCAAATTTCAACAGGAAGTCCATAGTTTTCGAGGCGGATTCCAGAAGGACTTGTATTTCTTGCAGCGGTTCGCTGCCGCCGCGGTTCCCTTCAGGAAACCACGTCCACCTCAGGCTTCGATTTGGGTGCCCTATAAAAACCATGGCTCTTGAACGTGTCAACCGGCGAGGAAGCCAATTAGGCAATCTTACAGCATGATAAGGCAAGGTAAATCGAGTGTCCTTGCAACCCATGTTGCTTGGAGAACTAAGCTCGACGGCCAAAGCGTGCCCAGAGGGCGCCGCAAGTCTGCGCCTGCCAATTATTGATGCTATTGCTCCCGATTGAACGTCGGCTCCGCCGCCTTCTCCGGCAAGGTGATGGCAGGCATCTAGGAATGGCTAGTTTTCTAACCTACGGACATGAAAGATTGCACCGAGTTGCCAGCGATAGAATCAACCAAATGTTGAAATTCTTTTAACAGTGAATTCACCCCGTATTCACTTCTCGTTAACCTTTTTCGCGTTAACTCTGCGCATTGCAATGTTGGGAATCGGCGGACCTTGAGCCTTTTCGCATTTCGCTTTGCGAATGCTGCGCCGTCTGTTGCCCTGAGCGCGCATTTCCTTCGTCTAGGGGGCTATAATCCCCCGATTAGAAACGGAAAACGACAGCACGCATGAAGGTTTCATTGGGTGTGAAGCGGGCGTGAAGCTTGGGAAACCGCTCGCAAGAGCCAGCGTTATGTTTAGGAATGTTTCTTGGATTCTGTTCGCCTGCCTGTGCTTTCCGGTAGCACGCGCCCCCCTATATGCACAGGGCGCGTTAGAGCCTTGCCCACGCCCAGCCGAAGGTAGTCTGGTCACCGAGCCGGAGGATTTGCGCAGCCACAACGGTGAACTGAAAGTCGAACTCACCGCGCGCAACTCCAGGCAGAGCGACGGATCCACTCGCTACTGCTTCCTCGATGAAAAAGGCAGAGAATCGCCCACGTTGCGCGTGAGCCCGGGCGACCTCGTCATTTTGACCCTGAAAAACGACTTGACCGACTTCCATGCCGCCGCGGCCGAGAACGCCGGGCAGCATATGCACGCCGAAATGGAAGGGAGCGGGAACTCGTGCACCAGCGGTCTCATGACTTCCCTATCAATCAATCTGCATTTCCATGGCTTGACCATTCCTCCCGTCTGCCATCAGGACGATGTGCTGAAAACAGCAATCCGGCCCGGTGATCTGCCTTTCGAATATCG
>PMSZ01000042.1 GCA_003168235.1 Acidobacteriaceae bacterium | reverse complement strand
CAACCGCGACCACCAACATGCCACAACATCATCCGCGCGGAGCACGCCTCAACCGGCGCACCCTCACTACACGAACCGCGCAAACAGCCGGCCACCTGGACGCGCCAGTGTGTTGCGAAGCGCCAGGAGCGTAAGCGACGGGCGCGCGCAACGCACGCAAGCACCCGCCACGGCCGGTTTATTCATTACGAGCCCCGGCTTCGCAGAAGACGGGGGGAGTAATTCGTCGCCTAAGCGGCCATCGCTTTAGCGACCTACAATTTATTCACTCATGAATAAAAGCGGCAATACGCGTCAAAGTGATGGCAAAGGGACAACTGGCAAGCCCCTCTATGGGCGTACGCGTCTCTCTCGGGGTTGTGCCAGGATGTTTTGGAAGGGGATATCTCGCTGGGTTGTTCCTGCGATCATCACGGGGGTTCGAAGCAGCTTGCCCATGAACTCCGCGGCCAGTCCGACGCAGACTCGCACTCGTTGTGGCGTGACGCGATCCCGGACGATGCACATCAAGTGATAGTTCGACGCGAGGTACAGGANNGGCGTTCGTTCGTACTCGAGCGCAAAGCGCGCCTCGCCACCATCACAACCGACCGCCACCACCGCGTCGTAATCTTTCGCGTACCTGTAGCTGGTCAGATTCTGCGAGCAGATTTCGGTTGCAGGAGTCCACCTCACCAGCGCCCGGCTCCTCCAGAGCGCAAGATGCACTTCGTTAAGCTCGAGCCAGTGCGCACAGCTCTGCTTAACCACGTCTACGTTTCTGCGTCCCGCGAACAACTCACCTGCATCGATCAACACGGACGCACCGTCCTTGCTAATCGAGTACACCTGGTGCCGCCCGCGTGCCAGCCCGGGACGTTTCTCGATCAAGCCATGTCCGACCAGCCGCCGGACCCGGTGATCGAATGCCTGCCGGGAACCTTCCGTCTGTTCCAGCCGCATGAACTCGTACAATTGATTTCCGGTAACGAATCCGGATCGCAGGACCTGCTGCAGCAGAGGGATGTCCCTCGCTGGGCTCAATTCCATGGTTCCTTTTTCGTAACGCATCGGGCTGTTCCTTTACTCTGCCAGGCCTGCCCTTTCCAGCCGAAGGCTGGCGGACCAGAACTGCCTAGTTGAAGGCTCCGCGTAAAACGTGCCCAGTTCCCCGTGCACCCAGGAGTACGCCGGCATCAACAGCATCGCCTCCTGTTGGTCAGCGTTTTCACTGACGGACACAACCTGAACCGGATCGGCCTTCCAGCAAGACGACTCAATGTCGAGTCGTCCGGAGTACTCGGCTGTCACAACGAACAGGTAAAAGTCGGGCCGCTCCGGACCACTCAGCATTCGTTTGAACAGAATTTGCGTCCAACCTGCGCGAGTGGTTTCCGGATCTTTGCACTCGAACACGCGGTTCAGCGAGCGTGACGGGTCGCTTGGAGTGAAACCGCCGACTCCGTTGAACCGGATCTTGCCGCCGATTCTCCAGCGGTAACGGACCTTGCCGCTGACCAGAACGCCAGTTGTGTTGTAAAAAGCTTCCTGAGCGAACCGCCTAGAACGGGCTGTGCTCGTTCCAAACCGTCCCTCCCAGATGCCGCCAAATCCCTTCACAGTCACCAGCACCGGCTACGCTCCTTTCAGTGTGCGGTTCTTTTGTTTCTCCGCTTCGAGCTGTTCCGTCAATTGGTTGATCCGTGCGATGAGCTTGCNNAGTTTCGCCTTCAGGACTTTCCGGTCGCTATCGACTGTGTCCAGTTCTCCGCGTAAACGGGTTAGCTCGTTGCGGGCGTCAGTGGCCTCCAGTGCAGTTGGGCTGGCACGCCCGCTCAACTGCGCCTCAATCACCCGGTTGCATTCCTCCATGTGCCTGTTGTATTTCTGGATCGCCGTCTCAGCCAACGCGCGCGCGTACTGTGCATCGTTCCACACGTCGTTAAGAATTTCGGCGGCGCGCCAGAGTTTCCGTTTCTCGTCCATGACGCGGACACCGTAAGCCAACATCAGCACCATCAGCAGACCCGTGGTCAGAGCACTGTACCAGAAGAAGGGGTTCGCGGCGCTCGCGTCGAGAAACGCTTGCCGCCGCCGTTCGATCATCGCTCCATAATCGAGGTCGTTCTTGTTGACCAGCTTGGTCGATGCCGTGAAGAAATCATCCTTCTGCTCGTGCGGGCGCGTAGCTGCCTGGCGCTGATAAAGCCCCGCCGCCGGCTGCTTCTCGTCCGCTTTGTGCGCCGGGCTTGGCCCAGTCTGGCCATCGACCATCACCGTGCAGGCGACAATCATGCACACAACTTGCACCTTCATTTGCGGAAACCTCCTACTTGGCGACTGGGAACCCGGTACTTCCGCGCCAGATCCGGGTCCTTGAACCTGAGGTTGGCGCCGCTCGATTCCGCGCGCGAGTGCAGCATCCGTGGATAGAGCGCCGGTTGGAATCCCGGGATTGCGACTTCCTCCGGCGGTCGAACTTGCAGCAAGGAGTGCAGTGTGCCGCGAGTATCATCCGACATCAGGATTTCCATTTGGCCCTTGGGCAGGTTCTTAATGGACTCGTCCTGNNGCGTCACGACTTGTTCGGCCGACGCCTTGATGAAGTATTCGGCGGTTTCTTCGTCCCGCGTGCGGAGCGTTATGGTCGTGTTCGGCGCTGAAGTAACCTCCTCCTTGAAGCCGCGGCCGACCTGCATCANNGAGAACAGGAACGCCGTGTTTGTGCCTCGCGCAGTCTGCAGGATCTGCGCGAAGTTGCGATAACCAAACGGGGCGAACTCGTCCAGTACGACCGAGAAGATGGGTCGATTCTGACGCCGACGGTCCGCTTTGTCCTCGTAACGCTTGCCGACCGTAAGCTGGATGTTTTGAAGCAGCATCTTCCCGAGCGAGCGCACCGGCTCGATGTTCTTGTTTGAGTTCAGGCTCACAAACAGGATCAGTTCCTGGTCGATCACATCTTCGATCGACAACAAGTCGTCGTACTGCCCCGTTACCGCCGACAGTTCGTCGTCCAGGAACGTCATGCACTCGTTAATCAGGCCTTGGATTTTGGGCACACGCTCCCGGTCCTCAAGCGACTGCGTCAGGTTCTTCACGCTCATCTC
>PMSZ01000251.1 GCA_003168235.1 Acidobacteriaceae bacterium | reverse complement strand
TTGACGGGCTCGGAGTTGTAGCCGATTACTTTACTCGCAACTCGCCCCATCCACTCGAATGGTTCTCAACGTATCATCACTCGCTGCATAGCCTTCCGTTCGCGATTGTCGTTGCGGCGATGTCGTTTGCCTTGGCGACGCAGCGATGGAAAACCGCTGGCATGGCCTTCTTGAGCTTCCACATTCATCTATTGGAGGACTTGCTGGGAAGTCGCGGCGAGTGCCGTTCTCGTAGAGTTGCCCATAGTATTCCGTCGCTCGATGATTGCAGCGGACTGCAGATCCCTCGCTNNTCGCTGCGCTCGGGATGACAAGAAGCGGTCGATGAGCCTTACGAAGCTCGACCAAGCTGGTCGATGGGATCGGTCATTGGACTGATCATCGGATCGATCGAGCGCTGTCCGCTTAAACTCGGTTCCTTTTTCTCGGGCATAGCGATTTCTGGACCATTGATGGCGGGCGCGGGCAGGTCGTGACGCAGATAGTCGGCGTACCAGACGGCGAGTAGCAGAGCGACGCCGGGAATCACGTAGGGCAGACGCATGGTGGCAAAATCCCCGATCAGTAAACCCAGTCCCAATACAGCCAGGATGTTTCGCATGGAGTCGATGGCCGCCTCTTTATTGAGATTGCGGAGATTGTTGCGAACCTCGAATAGCTTATGAAAACGTTTCACCGGTTGTCTCCCCTTCTGACTCATCGACTGACTTGAAGCGATAGATGTGAAGCGATCGACGTAAAGCGATACAGATGTGATGCTGCGTTCGCGCGAACCCGCGAGCGGTAAAAGAAGTCCGCAGGCCTATCCTAGTGATATCAGCTCAGTAATTTCAGCCCAGTAGTTTCAGGAATTGCCCCGGCTGGCCTTCGAATCCCGGAAAGACGGTTTTCAAATCTTTATTGCCGAGATACTTCGATACGACTTCGCCGAGAACCATTCTGAAGTCGGTGGTCAAGGCGAGGTCGCGGCCTTCGTAGAGTTGAGATTGATCGAGGCCGGGCCAGCGGCCATAGACTTTGCCACCTTTGACTGGGCCGCCCAAGACGAACATGACATTGGCATGGCCGTGGTCGGTGCCGCGATTGCCGTTTTCCCGGGCGGTGCGGCCGAACTCCGACATGGTGACGACGACGGTGTCTTCTCCAAGATCGCCGAGATCGGTCCAAAATGCGGAGATCGATTGCGAGAAGTCGCCGAGTACGTTGGCGATTTGTCCCTGGGTGCTGCCTTCGTTGACGTGGTGGTCCCAGCCGCCGATGTCGGCAAAAGCGACTTGCACGCCGAGATTGGCTTTGATCAGTTGCGCGAGCTGCTTCAGGCTGTCGCCGAAACGGCCCTTGGGATAGTTGGCGTTGGGTGCGGGCGTGTATTGCGCTGCGTCGGCAGCTTTCAGCGTCTTGACCGCGTCGAAAGTTTCCGTGCCGGTTCCATGCAACACGGTGTCGACGGAGTGATCGTACATGGCTTCGAACGTGTTCGACATGGGCGCGGCGTTGGGATTTTTTCCGCCGACAGAAAAATCGTTCAGATTGTTGACCGCGACCGCCGGCTCTTTGCCAGAGAGAATGCGCGGCAAAGACGGGCCGAGCGCGATGGCGCGGAAGGCCGAGTTATCGGCTGGAAGATCATGCAGGGCGCGGTTCAGCCAGCCATCGTCGGTGACCTTGAGGCCGGGCGTGCCGGATTCCATATAGTCCTGCGCATCGAAATGGGAGCGCGTGGGGTCGGGCGAACCGGCGGCGTGCACGATGGCGAGATGTTTCTGGTTCCACAGCGGCTGAAACGACGCCATTGAGGGATGCAATCCGAAAAAGCCGTCAAGATCGAGCACAGATTTCTTCGGAATATTGATGGTTGGCCGCATGGCATAGTAGTTCGGCTCGCCGTGGGGCACAACGATGTTGAGACCGTCGGCGGCTCCGCGCTGAAAGATGACGACCAGCCGCTTGTTGCGAATGCCGGGGTCGGCAGCGCCAAAAGCCGCGCGGGTCAGAAAGCTCGGTAGGGCAGTGGTGCCGACAACGGCCAAGGCGCCGTTGCGAAGAAAGATGCGTCGAGAGATGGACATAAGAACCAGCTTTCAGCTATCAGTTCTCAGCTGTCAGCGCCCAAAAACTGAGAGCTGACGGCGAGAGCTCGCAGCTACCTTTTCTGAAACTCGGGCGATCCCAGAATCAATCCTGTGATCGCGGCTACGTTCGGCGGACGCTGCGGATCATCCAGGCGCCGCTGGGTGATCGCCGGGTCGTCCAATTGTTTGCTGATGGTATCGTGCGTCTGTTTCGAAATGTCGCCGTTGAGAAGGGAATTTTCAAGCAATGCCAGCACCTGCTGCGGGTCGCCGGCGGCTGCGGTAGCCGTTCCCACACCCACGAGGCTGGTCGAAACAACTTTGGTTCCCTTTATTTTTCCAGAGGCGAGGGCAAGCGCGAAATTCATCCGTCCCAACAGCGCCGAGGAGTTCACCCAGGTGTCGGCCTTCATCGAATAGCCGGTCGGCGGCACCATGCCGTAGAGCATCATGCCCATATTGTTGAGCGTGTTGACCAGAGCGCGGGCGTCTTCGACGTCAGCTCCACTGGCGCGGACGGCCGAAACCACGAATTCGAGCGGCGTTTTCACTTTGGCGCGGTAGGCATCCGGCGACCAGAATTCGGGCGACTGGAAGAGGGTGCGCAACACCTCGCGAATGTCGCCATCTTTCTTCAGGAAAGTGTTGGTCATGCGATCGACGAGCGCGGGCGGAGGATTGTCGGAGACGAAGCGCATGGCCAGTTTCTGCGAAATGAAATGCGCTGTCTTCGGGTTGTGCGCCAGCAGGTGCAGAACTTCGCGGCCTTCCTCTTCGCCATTGGATCGGATCTTATGTCCCATGACCAGCTTGTCGCCGGGTTCGTGCATGCGCGGCTCGTAGCGGAAGCCGTTGCCTTTTTTCGGCGGGTCGAGCGTCCAGCCGGTGAAGACTTTGGCCACTTCGGTGACATCTTTCTGGGTGTAGCCGCCGGCGACGCTGAGCGTGTGCAGTTCCATGAGCTCGCGGCCGTAATTTTCATTCAGGCCGCTGGCTTGTTTCGGTTTGCGCGGACGATTTGGCGCGCCATAGTAGGGACGATGCGGGTCGATGCCAAGCGCGATTTCCGAATGCGGGCCCACGCTGAGCCAGTTGTCGAGATAAAACATCATGGCCGGACTTTTCGCGGTCGCAACCAGCAGGTCTTCAAATTTGCCCAGAGCGTGCGGACGGATGGCGTCGCGCTCGTAGCCGGTCAGCAGATAACGGTCGGCGCCTTTGTTGATAAACACATTGAAGTGGTTGATCCAGAAGTCAGTCATCACTTCATCGAGCTGGCGCTCACTATAGATCGCGCGCATCAGCTTGGCTTGCATCAATTCATCGACGACAACCTGCTCCGGATTCTTGAGCGCCAGAACCGTTTCTTTTTGTTTTGCGGACATGCCATCCATGAGGGCGTCGGCCTTGGCGCCTTTGGTGGCCGCGGTGAGAGCGCGGCGATCTTCGGGTGACATTTTCAGAATCTGTTGCATGCGCTCGTCGGGAGGAAGATCGAGAAGCTCCTGCGTTTTCGCGTTGGCCAGGCGCCGTTCTTCGCGGTGCTGCATCTCGGCTGGGTCGCCGGGCTGCATGGCGTCCGCGGAGGTGGGAGCGGGTGATTGATTAGGCTGATTAGGTTGATTGGCTGCTTCAGCTTTGCGGTCCTGTTTGTCTTCATAGCGCTGGAGCTGCGCTTCGTACACCACGCGTTTGGTGGGATCGTGCGGCAATTGGGCCTTGCCGTCGGCAATCTGCTTGATCATTTGATTGGGTGGAAAATTCTCGACGATTTCTTTTGTATCCATGCGCAGGGTGCGGAATGGAGCCAGCCTGGCGTCCAGAGCCGGGTCGTCAATTTTTTCGGGATGAAGTTGGAGGTCGATCCATTTATCAACGCCCAGTTGCGCCACGAGTTCGACATCGCCGGGCCGCGGGCCGAAGGTCAGGCGATTCAGGGCATGGAGGGCTCGCTTGGGCTCATCCAGCGGTGGGGCGGTGGTTTTGTTCTTTTTGCTGGCGAGGGCGAACTGCGCCGCCACCGCCGCACCGGTCGTCGCCAGGACCAGCAGGCACAGCGCCGGGCTGAGTAGCCACAGCGCACCAAGCAGGCCGGCCGCGGCCACCGCCG
>PMSZ01000399.1 GCA_003168235.1 Acidobacteriaceae bacterium | reverse complement strand
GAGCCTGCGCATTGAGCAGCGCGAACGAAATTCAAATCCGCGATCTGCCGACAGCGGTTTATGGAGCACCGCTCGATCCGATGAGGATCAGCCATCCGGCTGGTGGGATTATGCCGATGGCGGAGCTGGAAAAACAGACGATTCTGAACGCGCTGGCACAGGTCAACGGAGACAAGATGCTGGCCGCGCGACTGCTGGGGATCGGGAAGACAACTCTGTACCGCAAGCTGAAAGAGTATGAGTCCCGAAACTGAGCTAGTCGGCGCCGCGCGCGTGCCATAACAGGACGATTCGCTCGCGGCCAGCGCGCCTAACACATTTGTTTTGAGACAAATCGCAATTGGCCCGGAAGTTGCGGCAGGATTCCGCATGATCCTTTTGGTAACGCCGAGCGAACGGGCGGCGGAATGCGGAGCGGCGCTGCGCGAGGCTATCGGCGAGGAGTTCGTAATCGCGGAAAATCTGGTGCGGGCTACCGTGCTTTTGCGCGCTGAATTCTATCTGGCCGTGGTGTTCGATCAGTACCTGCTCGAAAGCGAACCCGATGAGGCTGCAAACACGATCGGGCATTTGGGCACCGCCATTCTGGTGCAGGTCAATCTCGCAATCAGCGGAATGGACCGTCTGGTGCGCGAAGTGCGGGCCGCAGTGAAACGGCAGCGGCGCGAAGAAGTGGCCGCCCGGCAAGCGGCGATTGGCAAGTTGCAGGGCGAATTGAGCGGCACGGTCACGGCGTTGTTGCTCTCGACGGAACTGGCGATGGAAACTCCGGATTTGCCCCCGGCAGCAGCCGAGAAACTGCGGTCGGTATTGAAACTGGTGCAGCAACTCCGGAGGCAATTGGAAAGCGCCTGCCAAACGGAGGAGCCGGAGGCGGTTCGGGGGTAGGCATTCCAGATTAAATGTGGCGAAGCTGAAAGCCGAAAGCAGGACCTTTGCTTTGCGGCTTGACTGAGAACTAATTCCTAACATCGCGACACTCCAACCTCTACACCCCCGCTTCGACACTCCGCTCTCACGCCCGAGCTTCAGGCTTGAAGACTGCGCCTTGACCGCTGCGGCTGTTCATCGCCACGCGGATTGGGTCGGCGAAACGCAAGTGACGGACGCAGCCCTGTTCTTCGATGGCCGACTGTTCCGTCAACCACTGCCAATCGACCGAACCTTCACCTGCGTCGGGATTGACGGTGAAGTAGCCGATCTGAAACGCGATGAGATTCTGGAAGAAGTGGCTGCCTTGCGAGGGAGTAACGCGAAAGTCGCGGAAGCCGGCTTCGACGATCACGCGCGCACCTGAAATTTCGTCCCACTCGACGGGAATGCCGAGCCAGGGTTCGGTCGATCCCCAGCGGCCGACGCCGATCAGCAGATAAGGACGGTTCTGCTCGTTGAGGCGGCGATTGAAACGGGAGACAGCCTCGGCGACCTCCTGGCTGCGGCCCCGCTCGAAACGCTGCGAATCGACCACGATGACGTCGTGCAGATCGTCGATCAGGCCGTTGCCCAGCACTTTGCTGCTCTGGCAAATTAAACGCTGGGGTGGAAGATCATCGAGGGACAAATCGTCGGTGTCGCGCGCCAGAGTCAGGGGGCGGATTTGCAGAAAACCAAATTCCGCCGATTGCCCGGCGGATGGGTCGGAAGCGAGGCTCGAAGCCCGCGGCAGGCGCACGGCAAATTCGATCTCCACGGGATTGCCGAGCGCGTCTTCGCCTGCGCGGACCAGAACGTCGAGAATCTCGGCCAGGGGGAACGTTCCCTGCTTGAGCATGGGCGCAAAAGTGACGATGCGCGTGCCCGCGCGGCTGACTCCATCGTAGACAGTGTGATTGTCGCGGGAGTAGGTCGAGGCCAAGGCGCTCAGCGTGCCATCGTTTTCGGCTATGTCGAGCGAGAAGCGCTTCTCGTGCCAATGGCCGGAACGGCCATCCGAAGCGCCATTCAACTCCAGGGCCCAGAATTCCGCCTGCGTGTTGGCCAGGATGTCTTCGACGGAAGAAAATTGCGGCAGGTTCCGCGGATAGCGTGGGCAAAACTGCAAGCACTTGCCTCCATCGACCACGGCGCGGCCGAGCCCGAGAGCGACAGCGGCGACGCCATCTTCGAACACCATGGGCGGCACGGGATAATAATTGTGCGAGCGCACGACTCCGGAAAAATCAGGATAGAAGCGCTCGCCATGCGCCGCGCCCACGACCTGCTGCAGAATCACCGCCATCTTTTCCTCTTCGAGGCGGTAGGGCGTCGCGCGTACGTACGACTTCGCATGGCGGCTGAAGGTGGAGGCGTAGACGCGGCGAATGGCCTCACTGAGCGCGGCGAGCCGGTTTTCGAGGTCTGCTTCAGGATTTGATTGCGGATCTGTTTGCGGATCTCCCTGCCGGTTGGCGAGCATGAAGGTTTCATACACGCCGGTGAAGGGCTGATATTGCGAATCCTCGAGCAGGCTGGAAGAACGCACCGCCAGGGGATGAGTCACTTCGGCGAGAAACGCTTTCAGGTCGGCAAGAAGCGCGGAGGATAGCGGTGCCTGCAAAAATCGGCTCTCAATTTCGGCGTCATCTTCGCAATGCAGGGCAAAGTCGAGAAGATCATTCTCGCTGACGAATTGATCGAAGACATCGGTGGCGAGGACAACCGCTGGAGGCACGGAGATGCGAACACCCGGAAAGCGGTGCGTGATGCGGCTTTTGCGCAGCAGGTGGCGGACGAAAGCAAGACCGCGCGCTTTGCCTCCGAGCGATCCGGAACCAATGCGCAGAAAACTGGATTCGGAAGGATGGAAGGTATCGGCACGGAAGTCGCCGATGAGCACTTCACTCTGGTCGCGGCGATAGTCGTTGATCGATTCGATGAGGTCGCGGCGCAGATGCTCGGCGCTCGAGAAATCGGAAACTTTTCGCGGGCGCAGCTTGGCCGCAAGAGCAAACTCGGTGCGCGCCATCAGCCAGTGCGAGAAGTGATTGCTCTGCGAATGGAAGACAATGCTTTCTGCAGGGATGGTTTGCAATTGCTCTTCGAGTTCGTTCATGTCTTTCGCGCGTCCCACTTCGCTGGCATCGGGCAGTCGAAACACAAAATCGCCGAAGCCGAATTGCTCGGTCAAGATGCGGCGTAAATCCTGCAGCAGTGTCGGCGAACGCTTGCGCAGAAACGAATAACCTTCGGCGAGCGCCCGCGGACGAAACTCGGTACGCCCGCTTTGCAGCACCACAGGCGCGTCCGGCACCAGGCTCTTCACCATCGACGCCAGATCGAAACCCGCCTCGGAACTGAGCTTGCCTTCCACCGGAAACTCGACATCGGAGACCACGCCGAAAAGATAGTTGCGATACTCCTGCACCAGTCGGGCAGCGTCTTCGAAGTTCGAACTGAGCAGAATTCTCGGACGCGCCTGCATGCGCACCAGTTTGTGCGCGACGTTGAGTCCTTCTTCGATCACGCGCCGCGATTGCTTGATGATCTCGGTATAAATCACCGGCAGAAACGACGAGTAGTAGCGGATGTTGTCTTCGACCACCAGCAGCACCGGAACACCCATGGCACGTGTATCGTGCAGAACGTTGCGCTGGTCTTCGATGTACTTGACGATCGCAATCAGGATGCGGGCATTACCCTGCCAGAGAAAAATGCGTTCAATGTCGGTAACCGGATTGCGCGCGACGAAATTCTTGATCTCGCGATAGTCATAGCCAAGCACGACGACCGGAACATCGAGCCCCGCCTGCTTGATCTCGCGCGCCAACTGCGCCGCGTTCCTGTCGCCGACGCTCAGGTTGGTCACGATCAGGTTAAATTGCCCGGAGTGCGCCAGTTCCGCGGCTTCGGCGCACGAAGACACGTGAGTGATTCCGGGAATGTGTTCGGGACTCAGGTCAAGCGACTGGTCGATGAGAAGTTCGTTGAGGCGTCCATCTTCGCGCAGGATGAAAGAATCATAGAGGCTGGAGACGAGAAGAATGTTGTGAACCTTGAAGGGCATCAGGTTTTCGAAGCCTTCAAAGCGCTGTTCTACGTCTGTGATGGGCTCGGCGATGCGGCGGGAAGACATGAGACCGCCTTCATTTTACGCCGCGATTCGGTAGCAGCGGGCATCCGCCGGGACGCGGCGCTGCGAAACTTCTTCGATTTAACCCAGTCGATTTAGCCCAGTCGATTTAGCCCTTAGGCGCCACGTACTGAGCTTCGCCGTTGCCGAACGACCAGTTTTCCTTCGCCACTTCCACGAGATTGATGAAGACATCCTCGCGCCGCACCTTGAGCGCTTCGTGCAAGCCATCGGCCACGGCTTTGTAGAAGCGCTGCTTGGTTTCGACCGTACGGCCACTGCTGAGAGTGATTTGTATGAAGACGCAATCGTCGGATCGATGAATGCCGAGATAGTTACGGTCAAACAGCAAACCGGATTGCGGATGCTCGGTGACGATCTGGAAGCGGTCATCCTTGGGGACGCCGATGACCTCGAGCATTGCCTGGTAAATGATCTGACCAACCTGCGCGCGATATTCCGGGGACTTCCCTTCCAGAAGATCGATTCGAACCAGCGGCATGGGTTCTCCCTGAAGCAGATGCTTCGCGAAGCAGCTCCATTATATGGATTCAAGCGAGTTCGGATTGGGCTTCCCTCGTGACCAGCGATACTTCCCCAAACTCGGTCATGGGTTTCCCGTGATTTGGCTCAGGGGCTGACTTCCATAAGGAAGCGGCAGTGACGACGCAAATCCGATTTTTGCCTTTTTCAGTTTTCGCAATTCCTCCGGGCTTCCGCTCTCAAAGCCCCAAGCGACCCAATATCCTTTGGTTTCCGTGAAAATACAGGATGTAAATACAGCCAACGGGAGTTTGTGGTTTAAAGAATCGACCGCTAATGACCCTGAAACGTCCACCATCAGATGCCCTTGAGCCGCGAACACAGCAGCCTCGTCTTGCCATTTAGCTACGAACGGCGTACCCGCAAATGCGCCCATGAACTGCTGAGTCGTTTTCTCAATCGCGTCGCGATCAAGAACCGACGTTGGAAAAGGTGCGTCAGGGAAACATGCCGGATCAGCCACAATCACAAAGACCAGAGGGTTCACCTCTGCCTTGTTCACTCCTTCTGGATACTTCGTCGCAAACAACAGGACTTGGGCACATCGCTGAAAAAGTGAACGTCCCCGAGCGTCCGAAAGACGGAATCCATCGGCGAACTGATGTCCAGCCTCGATTATGTGCTCCTGCGCTGCCTTGTCATTGACGATCCACCCCACCGGAAATTCCCTGGTGAATCCAAGAGCATTGTTAGTGTAGGTACTTCCCGAGACAGCTCCCGGGTCTAGCCCGCCGATCCTGGCGCCGTCAGCAGGGTTGGCAACCGGGGAAACCGCTGGACTGTACTTGAGACTTTCAGGTCCCGCGATGTCCGCGGCCTTTGCTGGATCGAAGAATGTGATCGCTTCGATGCTACGTTCCAGCTGATCGGTCAGTTTCCCGTCAAATGACGCGATGTTAAACTGCAGCACGTAACCGTCTAGCGCAGTTGCAAAGACGACATTCCGCATCGTACCCTTTGTCGTCTTTTCTTCGGACTCACTCCTCCAAAACTCTTTCCCTCCAATTTCAGTTCGCGTTACGCTTTTCCCCTTCGGCCCAGAAGCCGCCTCACGTACTTCCTCCGAC
>PMSZ01000308.1 GCA_003168235.1 Acidobacteriaceae bacterium | reverse complement strand
ACAAGCCTGGCGCCTGGCGGTGGCTGCGCAACGGCGTGGGACGAATTTCGAATTTCTCGGAGCGCATGAGCGAGCAGGAAATGGAGCTTAGCGGGCATCTGTGGCCCGTAGCATCGGTTGCGCTGGCAATTGCGATTTGTCTGCAAGGCGGAAGGCTCGGCTCGCATCAGCTCATCGATGCGCGGTTCGATGACACGAAAGTTCCGGTCGCGGCGGTCACTTTTCTGCAGCAGGAATTTCACGGCAATCCTGGCGCGGACCCGGTGTTTTCGACCGATTTCTGGGGAGGGTATCTCATTTTCCGTATGTATCCCGAGCGGAAAGTTGTGCTTGATGATCGCCACGACCTCTACGGAGAGGACCGAATTCGCCAGTACATGATCCTGACGGAGGCGGCTCCAGGATGGCAGACCGTGCTCGAACAATGGCAGATCCAAACGGCGCTGCTTCCCGCGGATTCGACTCTAGCCAACCTGCTGCGAGAACTGCCACGGAATTGGCAGGTAGTGCACGAGGACAAAGTGGCGGTGGTGTTTGAGAGAATATGAGAGATATTAGAGCTGGTACGGTTTCTCTTTGTTGTTTTGAATGCCGGGTATGCAATGCCGGGATTGCGCACACTCTCTGCAACCCCGGCACTTCCACGACATCTGATGTAGCTGGGCTTAGCGCTGATCGCCGGTGAAGTGCTACCTTGGATCGCATGCCGGAATTTGCGCAGAGCCTACGAGACAAATAATGCGGACCGCGACGTTGCGCCGATTGGGCATGAGATTGACCGAAAGCTGCGCGGAGTGCTGCCGATGAAGGCGCAGTGTTTACCCTTTCAGCAGATTCCGCATTCCACCCCTCTATTTCTCGACTATCTCTCCTACACACCTTCCGTTCGCGGTATGTATCCGCGCTCGCCGATTTTTTCCGAGTGGGTAAAAGACGAATCGCAACGCGTGGTTTATGACGCGGCGCGGCGCAGCAAGGTCGGCGAAATTCTTGAGCGGCAGAATCGAGCATGGGACGCGTCTCCGAAGACGCTGGCCAATCTTGAGCGCTTCAAGCGCGGAGCCCTGACCGCAGTCACCGGGCAGCAAGTCGGCTTTTTCGGTGGCCCGCTATTTTCGATCTTCAAGGCGCTTACCGCCGTCAAACTGGCGGAGCAGGCGACGGCCGCCGGAGTGGAGTGCGTCCCGATTTTCTGGCTGGCGACGGAGGACCACGATCTGGCCGAGGTCAACCACGTTGCGCTTGCTACTGAGCACGGACCTCCCGAATCATTCGTTGCGGATAGCGTTGCGCTCGAAAGCGCCGTGGCCGATGCTCCGGTCGGCACGATCAGATTCGGCAATGGGATCGAAGCGGTCGTTGACCGCGCCGCGACTTTGCTGGGGAAATCCGAGGTTACGACGTGGCTTCGCCAGGCGTATCGTCCAGGCGAGAGTCTGGGAAGCGCGTTTGCCCGGCTGTTTGCCCGTCTGTTCGCGGATTGGGGAGTCATCCTGCTCGATCCCATGGACAAGGATTTTCACCAGTTGGCAAAACCCTTGTTCCGCGCGGCAATTGAACGCGCGTCGGAACTCGATGAGGCATTGCTGGCGCGGGGCAAGGCCATCGAAGCGGCGGGGTATCACCAGCAAGTGAAAGTGACCTCCGCGACCACGCTGCTATTCGAAGTGAAGAACGGCGCGCGGACCGTCGTGCGACGCAAAAATAATGGCACCGCATTCAACGGCAAAGCCTGTGAGTTTGTTATCGGAGAAGAGCGCAGCTCAGCCGATGAGTTGCTGAAGCGGATCGCAGCGGCTCCGGAGAAGTTCAATCCGAATGTGCTGTTGCGTCCCGTTGTGCAGGATTACTTGCTTCCGACACTCGTCTACGCCGGCGGAGCGGCTGAAGTCGCCTATTTTGCGCAGGTCGCGGTCGTCTATGAAAAACTGCTAGGACGAGTGACACCGATCCTGCCGCGCTTTTCAGCGACGCTCGTGGAAGCGCAGCCTGAGCGAATTCTGACGCGCTATGAACTGGGATTGGTTGACGTTTTGCAAGGTCCGGAGAAAAGTCGCGAAGCCATTGCCGCGCGCTCGCTGCCAGCGGACTTGCAGACGCGCTTCTCAGAAGCCTACTCAACCGCTGAAAAATCGATGGCATCGCTCCGCGAATCGATTGGCAAACTGGACTCGACCCTGGTCGACGCGGCGGACCGTGCCCGGACTCGCATGTGGTATCAAATCAACCGTCTGCATCGGCGGGCATCGCGAGCGGATTTGTTACGAAATGAAGTCATCACCCGCCACGCAGATGCCTTGAGCAACGCGCTGTTTCCGCATAAAGTGCTCCAGGAGCGCGAAGTCGCCGGAATAAGTTTTGTGGCGCGCTACGGACCGGATTTGCTGGCGAATCTCTATCGAAAGATTCACGTCGATTGCCACGATCATCAAGTGATCGAGATCTAGAAGTGATCGAGGTCTAGGAGGTTTTGTAGTTCTTCCAGCGACTCCACTCTTCGCACGCCTTTATTCTTGTAGGCCGCGGGGACGTCCATCAAAATCGCTTCCATGCCTGCGCCAGTGGCACCGAGGTAATCGACAGAATAAACGTCGCCGACGTAGAGACTCTCTTCGGGCGTGGCGTTCATGCTTTTGAGGGCCTGGCGGAAGATCTCTGGATGCGGCTTTTCGAAACCTGCTAACCCCGAATCGGTGATCGTGCGAAAGCAACTCGCGATGTCGCATCTCCGCAGCACATCCTCGATCTTGCCATCTGCATTGGAGATGACTCCAATCTGATATTTTTCTCCGATAGCTCCCAGTTGTTCGGCAGTTCCGGGACGAATTATGTCCCAGTTGGCCGAGTTGCGAATGCTGGCGACCAGTTGATCGCGCAGGTCATTATCTTCAACGCCGATCTCGGAGAGCAGTTGCGAGTAGAACATCCACCAGAAGCTGTGGTCGGTGCTTCCGTTTTTCGTCATCATTCCATCGAATTGATTCTTGGTGCGACATTCCAGTTCCCGCAGGTGCTCGGCCACGGGCACGGAGCCGCGCGCTGCTAAAGGCGCGTGAATGCGCTCGCGATTGGGGAACAACAGCGTGTTGCCTACATCAAAGAAGATAAATTTAATTCTTGCGTCCATGATTTCGATGCATGATCTTCAACCTCTGACCTTCGGGCCCACGACTGCCACGTATCTCTATTATCACGCTTGGCCCCGTGGTTTCCGCGCAGTGACGACACCCGAATGCATTAAACTGACAAATCGCCGATCTATAAGAAGAAGTCGCGCCCATGGCTCAATTGCGAGTTGTCGTCCTTTGGCACCAGCACCAGCCGTTCTACAAAGACCTGGTGACGGGACGCTATCGCCTGCCCTGGACGCGCCTCCACGCCCTGAAAGACTACTACGGAATGGTCAAGTTGCTCGACGAGTTCCCGCTGGTGCATCAGACGTTCAATCTGGTGCCATCCCTGATCACGCAAATTCAGGATTATGTTTCGGGCGAGGCGCAGGATCCTTTTTTGCAGGTTGCTGCAAAACCGGCAAAGGATCTGACGGAGCAGGAGCGGCGGTTTGCGCTGCAATATTTGTTTCAGGCGCATCCGGTGAATGTAATCGGGCGCTATCCGCGTTATCGCGAGCTGTGGGAGAAATTTCGCAGCGCGGGCGAATCTCCCGAGCGGGCCGAGAAGTATTTCAACGCGCAGGATTTCACCGACTTGCAGGTGCTGTCGCAAATTGGCTGGTTCGATGAGTATTTTCTTGAAGAAAAAGACATCGCAGAACTGATTCGGAAGGGTGCCAACTACTCGCTCGAAGACCAGCGAATGCTGATCGCCCGCGAGCGGGAATTACTCGGCCGAGTTCTGCCGGCCCACGCCGAAGCGGCCAGGAAAGGCCTGATCGAGATTTCAACTTCGCCTTTTTATCATCCTATTCTGCCGCTGGTGTGCGATACGCAAATGGGAGCGGTTTCAACGCCGGGGTTGCCGTTGCCGCAGAACCGCTATCGCCATCCTGACGATGCTCGCGAACAACTGCGGCGCGGGCTCGATCTCCACGAGCGCGTATTTGGCGTGCGGCCCCAAGGCGTTTGGCCATCGGAAGGCAGCGTTTCCGAAGAGGTGCTGGCAATCGCCTGCAAGCTCGGCGTGCGCTGGATGGCCACCGACGAAGGTGTATTGGGCCGGACGCTCGGCACGAATTTCTCTCGCGACGGCTATGGCCGGCTGAATTCCGACCTGGCGCATAAGCTGTACACGATTTATCAGTACGAGAAAGACGACACGCGGATGAACATGCTGTTCCGCGACCACACTCTCTCCGACCTGATTGGATTCGTCTATTCCGGTATGCCTCCGCAAGACGCGGCCAATAGTCTCATCCAAAAAATTAAAGATTCGGCGCAGCCTGTGCTGGCGAATGGCGTAGATGCCGTCGTGCCCATTATTTTGGATGGCGAGAATGCCTGGGAATACTATCCGCAGTCGGGAAGGGAGTTCCTGCGGCGATTCTATGATGGATTGCAGAAAGACCCAGGAATTGAAGCCGTGACCGTGTCGGAGGCGATTGAGCGCCACAAGACCCCAGCTCCGCTGCAGTCGCTGGTGCCGGGGTCGTGGATCAACGCGAACTTCAACGTCTGGATTGGAGCGCCGGAAGATAATCGTGCGTGGGACTACCTGCATCACGCGCGAGATTTTTGCGCGCAGTCCTCGGCCGGCGCGCCCGAAAAACAGCGCGCACTGGCGTTTGAAGAAATCCTGATTGCCGAGGGCAGCGACTGGAACTGGTGGTACGGGCCGGAACATCATTCTGCGAATGATCGCGACTTTGACGAACTTTACCGCAAGCATCTCTCCAATGTTTACCAGGCATTGGGGGGCATTCCGCCGGATTACCTGTCGCAGCCGATTGCCGGCGGCGGCGGCCGGCCTGCATTCACGGCGCAGCGGGCTTACATCCATCCCCGGATTGCCGGCGACATGGTGCGTTACTTCGAGTGGATGGGCGCGGCATGTTACACCGCGGACCAGCGCTCAGGCTCAATGCACGGCAAGCAGTTTCTCATCGATGAAGTCTTTGCCGGTATCGACGAGGAGTATGTTTACGGCCGACTGGATTTCGCGAGCAAGGTTCCGGATTACGGATTCGAAGTCGTGGTGAATCTGGAGTCGTGGTCCGCTCATGCCGCAACTCCTCAGCGTGAACTCCGCTTGGGCGCAGATGTGGATGGAGGCCGCATCCAGTCGTGGAGCGTAAAGCAGGGGAAGGACAAACCGTTGGCGGATTCAAAGCACACGAACGAACTGGCCCGGATGGCACTCGTGCGGAATTTTGAGTTTCGCCTGCCACTGAAATGGCTGAGCGGTTCCCCGACAGACGCCCCGGCCGTGAGACTGCGCCTCCGCTTCAGTTTGTGGCAGAATCGTCTTCCCGTCGACGCGTTGCCGGTGGAAGGATGGATCGAACTGGAGTTGCTGCCAGAAGAAGATCTAATCGCCGCGGGCGGATAGGCGCGAAGCTTCCGCGCCTGGGTTTCAGAAAATAGTTTTCCAGAGTTAAGCCTGAAAGATGTGGGAGCGCTGTCAGGCCACGCTCCCACGTCCATGTCGCCATAGCCGCTACTGTCCGCTGCTGGCCGCAGTCATGGTCATCGGACGGCTCAATTCCATCACCAGCTCCGTGCCCGCGGGAAGCGCCGCTGAACGGTGCTTACCTAGCCAGTGTGAGACGGTAATGGTCGCGCCGATGGCTCCGCCGATGAGCAGACCTTTGCCGCCGTCCGCCAGACCGCCAATCAACATGCCGCCTCCCGTGCCCATGCCGATCTCGGTGAGGTCTTTGCCGTCGTAACCCTTGCCTTTGAATTGACCTTCCTGGTTGACGTCGGTTCCGTGGCGCTCGCTCGTGTCAACCAGCGTCGCGTTCAGCATGAACCGGTCTCCATTCGGAAGGATGAGGTTTTCGGGAAAAATAGCGATTGTCGGTTTGCCCGCTATGCGGCGAGGCTCATTCGCTTTCGTGACCCGG
>PMSZ01000001.1 GCA_003168235.1 Acidobacteriaceae bacterium | reverse complement strand
TAATAAAAATGGGCTCACATCCAGACGTGAGCCCATCATTTCTCCTAGGCTCGCGGTGCTTTTACAGCCAGTATTTCCGGCTGTTCGATCGCGGGCGGTTTCGCGAACAGGTCCTCGGCCTTTGCGAAGAGGGCTTTCGCGACTTCGCCACCAAGGTGTGCATTGCGCCCGTTTTCATCGGGGAACGTGTCGAAGATGCCGAACTTCGATGGACCCATCTTCAGTGCGTACCAGGTTGTGGTTCCGGTTTCAGCCTGCACCAATGGTAGTGCCGACTTTAGGAACTTTTCAACTTCATCCTCCTTGCCGGGTTTTGCTTCGAGTTGTACCAGAATTGACAACTTATCCATGTTTTCTCCAGGCACTCGGCTTTTTCGTTCAGCCAATAGCCAATCACTACTTATCCAACGTCACAAAAACTTTAACCGCGCGGGCACCGTTCAGAGAGCTAACGCGCTCTTAATCGAGCTTCTGAGTTCAAGTAAGTATCAGTCATTGCCCGATAGCCGATTAGTGTTGCCTCCGGACTGCTATGTACGTACGGCTTGTTCTGATTTCGTTTCGAACGTGAACACATCGGGTCGCGAGTAATGCCCGGAAGCATCGAAGGTCATGAACTCCTCGTCGATTTCGTTCAGGTTGAGATCGGCAACGATCAGCTCTTCGCGATCAAATACGGGTTCGACAACATAGCGAGTGCCGGGCCCGATTATCGCGCTGCCTCCACGCTCCAGCCAATCTCCGACTTGACTCTGTGTCTCGCTGGCACTCTTCAACTCCGGCGGGAGATCCCGAGCGGGCATCATTAAGCCAACTTCCAAAACGAAGCAACGCCCTTCAAAGGCATAGTGGCGGCTGCATAATTGATGAAGGTCGTGCGCGGTGGGCCACACTGCGACGTGAATGTGTTCGCCGGAGTTGTGCATGGCCATCCGGGCGAGCGGCATCCAGTGCTCCCAGCAGATCAATCCTCCGATGCGGGCGCTTTTCGTCTTCACCGCGCTCAGTCCACGCCCGTCGCCGTTACCCCACACCATGCGCTCCGTATAGGTGGGCACCAGCTTGCGATGATGATTCGCCAACTTTGCCTCGGATGAGATCGTCAGCAAACTGTTGTAGAGTGTTCCATTTCCCGGACCCGCTTCAACCCGCTCGTTTACTCCCATCACGATGTCAATTTTCAGGTCGCCGGCTGCTTCACACAAAGCTGCGACTTCGGGCCCGGGAACAGTTACGCTGTTCTGCCTTAAGCGCGCGAACACCTGCTTGGTGGCCGGATGCTCCCATAACGCAATGTTTGGACTTACATCGAGCCACGCGCGATAGCCTGGCAGCCATGTCTCTCCGAATGCTACCAGTTCGGCCCCTCGCTTCTTCGCATCTTGAATGATTTGAATCGCCCGGACCACGCTGGCGGCTTTGTCCAGATAAACCGGAGCGAACTGCGCAATTGCAACCCTGAAAACTCGTGTCTCGATCCCGCTCTGACTTCTGTTCTTGGCTTTGAGCTTGCGGGGTTTTGTCATCTTTCGATTCTCCAGGAAACTAGGGCGCAGCCTTACCCACTTACGTTTTGTCCCTCAAGACACCACTTCCAAAACTTCAGACAAGGGCTTCTTTGTAATTCGAGGCACCGCAGCATCGGCGGACGGGTACCCGACAGGAATCAATAGGTACGGCTTCTCATTCTTGGGTCGGTTCAGAATCTTGCTCAGAAACCCCATGGGGCTGGGCGTGTGAGTTAACGTGGCCAGGCCAGCCATGTGTAAAGCAGTAAGCAGTATGCCCGCCGCAATTCCCACCGACTCCATCACGTAATAATGCTTAGTCTTGATCTCCTTCCCCTCTGCACCTCGACTCAAACCATAGTCAAGCCGAAAAATGACAATCAGGTACGGCGCGATCTCGAGAAACGGCTTATGCCAGTCTGTGCCTAGTGGCTGCAGTGCCTCAAGCCACTCGCGAGGGGCGCGCCGTTGATAAAACTCTTTTTCTTCGGCTTCGGCCGCTTCCCGGATCTGACGCTTCACCTCTGGATTTGAGACTACAACAAATCGCCAAGGCTGCTGATTGGCGCCGGAGGGTGCGGTAGTCGCCGCCTTAATCGCCGTCTCAATTAACCCGAACGGCACGGGTTCGGGGGAGAACGACCGTACAGTGCGCCTGGTGCTCATGACTTGAAAGAAGCCCGAGGCCTGCCGCAATTGTTCCTCTGCAGCAAGTCGCGCAAATCGTAAAGGGTCCATTTGGGGAGCGTGATTCCCCTCTTTTTGTGTTCTTATCACGATGAATACTCTTAGCCAATTTTGACGCGTTGCCCGGAATGAAAGAACGGGTGCGTTACCACATGAATCGCCGAAAGAGCCAACTGGAACTTGACCTGATCGGAGCATCGCAAACATCCAGGAAAAGCCTCTCCGCGTAAGGCCAGGACGTAATGGGCTTCACTTTGCTGCCCTGAATGGACAACCTTGTAAACGCCTGAAAACGGCACGCTCTCCCCTGCTTGAAGTACGTCTGCCATCCGCCACTCCGTCCTGTCCGTCAAAGTGTGCCGGGCACCAGATCAGGTTCAACCCCGTCAGCGTCATAATTGCATTCGGCGCGCCGCCAGTGGTTCTTACTTATGCTGAATCGGTTCCGGAGAACGCTCTCGATCGAGCGGTATTACTCGCACATCCCAAGAGAGTTCAGATTTCTGGGGTAAATAGCATTTCACGCTGTCGCAGGCCTGATAGAAGAATATACCTTTCAAAGTAACTGTCTTTGGTTGTGTGATAGAACCAATAAACGCACGGTCGGCCGAAACCACCACGTCCTGTTGAACGCGAAATTTGCCTTCATATACCGGCACCGCCTCATTGATTACCGGAAGAAATAGCACTCTTGGATCGGGGTAGCGGAGCGGCAGCAACTTGAAATCTGGCGAGGCCTCCATTGTTAGTTGGATCGGCTTGTAGCCATGAACTCCAGGAGCGTAAACGTGGGTTCCTGGAGGGAGGGAGATTTCGGCCGCTACTGTGAAACGGCTGCCGGGACCTACGATCTCGTCGGATTGCAAGAGCGCGAGTTTGATATTAGGTGCCGCCACTTCACGACCGTTGCCTTCTACCAGGTCAGGAAACAATTTGAGGAGCAGGCTGGTTCCGGTTTCGCGGTCGGTGTACGCCGCCTCGAAGAACTTCTCCTTGATAATCCCATTTGGCGTTACGTAAAAGTATCCCGGGTACGCCATATTTTTGGTAAATCCGGGCGCGTTTGCGTTCAATACCCCATAACGCCCAATGATCTCGGACTTCGGATCTGCGATTAACGAATACTCAATGCTGTGCCGTTGAGTAAAATCTTCCAGGATCGCCTCCGAGTCGTAGCTGAGTGCCGCCAGCCCGAGGCCCTGCCGCTGGAACTTTTCTCGTGCATTCTGCAACTGGACCAGTTGCTGCTTGCAGAAGGGTCACCAATCCGCCGAACGAAAGAAAACCAGCACCAGGCCGTTGCGCCCCATTAAAGACGAAATGGTTTGCTCTTTGCCAAACTGATCTCGCGCCTGAAATGTCGGGGCGGACTTGCCCACCGCAACGCCTGGCAAGTCCTGAGCTGCAGCACCGAATCCGATTCCAAGAAAGATGACGCCTACCAGGAGTAATCGCATAGTCCACGAGACTGTCTCGATTCCGTTCCCTCGCCAGAGAAGATCTGCAATCCATGCCCCGCATCTGGTAGATGCAAAGCGCCAATAAAAGTTACGAGTCAATCTTCTGATCGGTGAAGCCTGACACTGAGACGCTTATGATTTTATCGGACCACGCGCCAAAGGCCTGCAGACTCGTCGTTCAGAATTGCAGGCGTACGAAGTGTTCATCTGTCACGAGTCGAGTGGTAAAGTTGTAAAGATTTACTCCAGCCGTTGAACAATGGGACAATTGATGGAGAATTCAGAGGTTGTGAATGGAACTCCGGCCGGAAAGCAGATCATCAAGCACGAAGGTAAGAACGGTAGACTCACCCTGCAGTTGTCTGCGAAAACTGCTTGCGATCGCTTTCTCGGTCCCGAGATCGATGCGAGTTCTACCCAAGTAGGACGGGCAAGAGTACTCCCAGGACCAGAGCGAAAAACCACAACGGCGGCGCCGGAGTTCCTACCGGACGGATCCGGCGCAGTTCGCGGGCCGCAAATTTCGGATCGAGGACAAGCCAGCGGGTGTATCGGCGCTCCAGCAAAAGAAAGGTCAAGGCAGTCACAGCGCCATAAATCAAGTGGCCCACGAGGGACGGCAAAAGCGCCGAAGCTGCATCGGTGCTCCAGTCGCAGACACCGGTAAGCATAAGAGGCAAAAAGGTCATGGGTCCGAGATACCACCAGATCAGACCAAACAGCCAGCCCCACCCCAAGCCCAGACCGAGACTCGAAGCCTCATTTCGAAATAGCAGTCCATAACTCATGCCGATCAAGGCGCTGATGAACAGATGGATCAACAGACCCCCAAAAAGGGAAAAGCCGCTGCCCAGTCCTGCAATTTTCGGCAGTATTCCGGTGGCAAGCATCACCGGACTCGAGATCAAACCGCCGACGAGGCCAGCCAGAGCTCCCCAGCCCACCGAATGCAGGATATGAATGC
>PMSZ01000310.1 GCA_003168235.1 Acidobacteriaceae bacterium | reverse complement strand
AGCATGTTGCGCGCAATCTGCGCCTGCACCGCGTCCACATCATCCATCAGCGAAGGAGGAGAGATAATGCAGCCCAGGTAGATGGCACTGGCGGCCAGCAACACGCCTAGATATAGGTGCCAGTTTTTTCCTGTATCCAAACGCTCGTCTCCCGGGAGGCCGCGGCCTGAATTCCCCATTTTTTCATCCACATAAACAGCACCATCAGACCCCAGAGGTGATAGCCAACGTTGGCTTTTCTCTCCAGGTGCTGCTGAATATAAGTCTCAATCACTTCCCGCCGGAACAATCCTGAATGCTCGGACGCCCCGTCCAGCAAGACTTCCGTCATCAGAGAGCGCAAACATCCTCGCAACCAATCGTGCGCCGGAATGTCGAATCCGACTTTCTTCCGCCGAAGCACCGATTGCGGAAGCTTGTCGCGCATCAATTCTTTCAGCAGCACCTTCTGCCGCGAACCGCGGATCTTCAGCGATGCCGGCAGCGTAGCGGCGAACTCAACGATCCGGTGATCGAGAAACGGCGGACGCACTTCCAGCGAATGCGCCATGCTCATCCGGTCCGCCTTATTCAGAATATCGTCGGGAAGAAAATATCTCTGGTCAAACCACAAGTAGGGCGCCAAATCGTCTTTCGCCGAAAACCGGTCGCGCAACTCACCCAAAACGTCGTTAAGAGTATGCGGAAGCTCCGAGCGAATCAAAGCCCGTTTTTCCGTTTCCGAGAAGGTTCCATTCCAGTAGACGTGCGCCCGATCGGGCGTCATCAGCGAACCTTCCAGAAACCGCTTCAGTTGATATTCAAAACTGATCTTCTCGTCTGAAACCGGCCAGAGCCGCAACGCCCCGAGCGCAAGCTGCCGCCCCTTTTTCGGAAAGCGCCGCGCCACCGCAGCCAGCCGATTTGCCCGATGTGTCAGATAGCCGCCAAAAAGCTCATCTGCCCCTTCGCCGCTAAGACTGACCGTCGTCTTGGTCTTGCTCAACTTCGAAAGAAACCACACCGGAATCGCTCCCGCATCCGCCGAGGGCTCGTCCGAGTAATAGACGAACGATTCAATCGCGCCGCGCAGATCGGCATCCGGATTCAAATCCAGTTCTTCGTGGTCAGTCTGATATTGCCTGGCGACCTCGCGAATATACGCGGTCTCGTCGAAACTTCTTCCCTGGAATGAAATCGAGAACGTCTTGAGCGGAGTGCTCGATTCCGTCGCCGCATAATGCAAGATTGTCGAAGAGTCGATGCCTCCGCTCAGCCACATCCCCAGCGGCACATCCGAGATCATGTGCTCGCGAATCGACTGCCGCAGCAGCGTGTCCAACTCTTCCCGCGCCGCTTCCAGCGTCTGCTCGCGGATCGCCCCAAAGGGCAGGCGCCAGTAGAAATCTGAAGAAACCGTGCCATCGCGCCACTCCATCCACTGCCCGGGATAAAGTTTTTCGATTCCCTCCACCAGCGTCCACGGACAAGGCACATAGTTCAACGACAAATAGCAATCGAGCCCGTTCAAACTTAATCGGCGCTCAATTTCAGGATGAACCAGAATCGCCTTCAACTCAGAGCCGAAAAACAGGTCCTCTCCGCGCCGCATAAAATAAAGCGGCTTGATTCCCATGCGGTCGCGCGCCAGCACCAGCCGTTTCGTCGATTTCGTATACAGCGCGATGGCAAACATGCCGCGCAAACGCGCAAAGCACGCCGTGTCCCACTCGATGAACGCCCGCAAAACAGTTTCCGTGTCGCAGTGGGAGTGGAAGCGATGGCCGAGTGCCTCCAATTCGCGCCGCAATTCCATGTGGTTGTAAATTTCGCCGTTGAACACAATGGCGACATCGCCGTCGTCCGAGACAATAGGTTGGTCGCCGCCACCGAGGTCAATGATCTTGAGCCGCGTCGCGCCCATCGAGCACACGCTCGATTGAAACACTCCCTGCTCGTCCGGCCCACGATGAATCAGCGTGGCGGTTGCGTTCTGAATGCGATCGGAATCAGGCACCCAACATTTATGGGTGAAACCGACGATTCCACACAAAGGCGTACACCTCAATTACTTGCGAAATCAGCAGACAACTTCCGCAGACCGGATGGCGGAAAGCTGCACCCCGCGGGATCAGGAACACGGCGCAAACTACTGTCTACAAGGTAGAAACGTTATCGTAACGGTCTTTTTCAGGTTCTACAAGTTAGGTTGTAAAAGTTAGATGCAGAGTTAGACAGCCAAGTCAGAGGCGCAAGTCAGAAGCGCAAGTCAGAGGTCGTATCAATTGCAACCGAGTTCGACGCGCGTTCGGGGAGCCATCCGATCTCACTCGTATCGCAAGCTCTCCACCGGATCCATCTTCGCTGCCCGCGCCGCCGGAACCGTCCCGAACAGAATTCCCACTACGCCCGAAACCAAGATGGCCACGATCGCGGAGAGCCCCGAAATCGGGATACGGTAATCGGTAAGAAACCGCACCGAAAACGGCAGCGCCAGTCCAATCACCACTCCGCCCAGCCCCCCAAACAGAGAAATCAGCACCGCCTCCGACAGAAACTGAAATCGGATCTCGGCATTCGTCGCCCCAATCGCCTTTCGAATGCCAATCTCGTGAATGCGCGAAGTTACCGTCGCCAGCATAATATTCATAATGCCGATACCGCCCACCAGCAGCGTCACCGCGGCAATCAGCAGCAACACCATGGTCAACGCATTGGCCGTGCGTTCGGCCACGCTGAGCAACGCCGTCAAATTCTGCACCACATAATTCGATTCCGGCCGATGCCTCGACCGGATCACTTCGCGAATCTGGTCCGTCACCGGAATCACCATCGAAGGGTCGGCCGCCGAAAAATAAATCTGCTGCACAAACGGAGTGTTCGTAAAATAACGGCTCACGCTGTACGGAATCGCCATCGTGTTGTCGGTCACTTCCGACTGCCCGAACGTATCCACGCTCTCGCGAAAGGTCCCGATGATCGTGAAAGGCAGCCCGCTCAGCTTGACCTCCTTACCCACCGCCGCGTCGACCGACCCGTAGAGTTGTTCCGCAAGTTTCTGCTGGATCACTCCAACTTTGTTACGCGCCTGTTCGTCCTCGGCGTCGAAAAAACGCCCTGAGACAATCACCAGATTGCGCACCTTATTGTATTCAGGGAGCACTCCCAGCACCCGCAGGTCGCGCTCTTTGCCATTCCCGATCGGAATCCGATTATCCAGTGGAACCACCGGAGAAGCCGCCACAATTCCCGGTACGCGCTGCAGAACGGCATACATATCGTCGACCGTCAGCCGGTCCGGCGTTGTACCCTCGCCCCCACCCTTGTACTCGGCGTCAATCATATTGGCGCCGATCGCTTGAATCAGGTTCAAAATGTACTGCTTCCCGGTCATCCCGATCGTGACCACCAGAATGAGGGATGCCGTCCCGATCACCATGCCTAAAGCAGTAAGAGAAAAGCGCACCTTGTTGGCACAGAAGGTGTCGTAGGCGAGACTAAAGGTTTCCCCGAGAACCAGTTTGGGTGGGTGGCGCGGCGTAGCCGCGGTAGTCGCCATATTCAACTTGGATGCTACGCGGTTTCAAAAAGAGTCGCAATTGGGTGGCGCTTCAGCTGCATCAAGGCCACCTCTTCCGTCGGCTTCAGCCGCCGATCCACACCACCGGCTAGTCCCGTTTCGAGCGTCGCAGCCCCCGCAATCGAAACGACGTGGCCAGCAGCCTCATCCCAATCCGAAAAATCCTCGCGTTCGAAGTCCCATGCACCCGCGGAACATAAGTAAACGGCACCTCAATAATCCGACCGCCGTCGTGATGTATCCGAATCAAAATCTCCTCCAGGGCGTCATAGGTTGTGCCTTCGAAGTCCTCCGCCTGAATCACGTCAGCTCGATAAATCCGAAAGCCGCTCGACACATCCGTGACCGGAACCCCGAAACTCACCGTAAAGAACCAATTCAATACCTGGCTCAAGAACCGCCGCAGCAGCGGAGCCTGCGCCGCCCCGCCTTCGCAGTAACGAGAAGCCACCACGACCTCGGCCGCCTCCCGATTTTCCCAGAGCCGCTGGACGAACTTTGGATCATGCGAAAGATCGGCATCGAGCGTGACAATGTACTCTCCTGACGCCGCCTCGAACCCTTGTTTCAGAGCGAGGCCGTATCCCGCGCCTCGCTGCTGGAATGCCGTAGCTCCAAGCCGGCGCGCCGCTTCAATCGTGCCATCCGTGGAATCGCCATCCGCCACGATGATTTCGTACTGAATTCCGATCTCGCGCAGTACCGCATCCAGACGAGGAATGAGGATCTCCAGATTATCTTTCTCATTCCGCGTAGGCAACAAAACTGATAGTTGATACTTAGCGCCGGTTGGGTTTTGCAGGTTAGGTTGTCCGATGTCCAATGCCACGATTCTCCACTGTTTGATTCGCAGGCTAACACATCACGGCCAGTATCAAGAATCAGGCGTAAGAGATAAAACTGCTGGTCATTTGCGGGACACGCACCGATGTTGGTCAATCAGCCCGCCCCCGTTGTATTCTCGGGTCGTGTCTTCGTCCCAGTCCAGCCAGCCTGCGTTCGGCGCGCGTCCGCTGCATCGCTCTCCCACTCCCGGATTGTTCCTCGGCCTCATCGTCACGCTCGCAGCCGTGATCGTTTACTCCATCTACAGCACTCGTCAAATCTCCGGACTCCGCGAACTCCAGAGCAATCTCGTAGACCGCAACCGCAAAGATTCCCTGCAACTGCTGCGCATCCAGAACGATTTGAACTTGCTGGCGCTGGCCATGCGCGACATGCTCGATAACGATGAACCCTACCCGCTCACCGCATGGTCGGCCCAATTCGATCGCGTTCGCACCGATCTCGACGACGCCCTGCGCCGCGAGCAGACGGTCGCCCCGGTCAATCGCACTCCCGACCAGGAACAATACCTTCAGAACTCGGTCGCCCAATTTTGGGACGCCGCCGACCGCACCTTTGCCCTCGCGCGCGGCCCCGACCAGGACGAAGCCAGAACGCAGATTCGAATCTCGCTGCGCGCCCGGCAGGAAGCGCTGAGCACCGCCGTCTCGCGCTTGCTGGTGCAAAACAACGAAAGTGAAGAGCAGGCGGCGCAACGCATCGCCGAAATCTACAACCGCGTTCAGCGCCAGGTATATCTGTTCTTCACCGCAACTCTGATTGCCATTCTCTTCACCAGCCTTTATCTCATCCGTTCGAATCGGCGCTTGTTCGCGCAGCTTGAGACGCTTTCCGCGCAGCGCAGCGAACTCGCGCAAAAACTCATCTCCACTCAGGAATCCACCCTGCGCCACATCTCCCGCGAACTGCACGATGAGTTCGGACAAATCCTCACCGCCGTCGGCGCCATGCTGACCCGCGCCGGAAATCAGGCTCCCGAAGGATCGCCGTTGCGCGCCGACCTGCGCGAAGTCTGTGAGATTGCGCAAACCACCCTCGATAAAGTCCGCACCCTGTCGCAAGCCTTGCATCCGGTGATGCTCGAAGAAACAGGACTCGAAAGCACACTCGACTGGTATTTGCCCGTGGTGGAACGCCAGGCTGGAATTGACGTATTCTACGTAAAATCGGGCCACCCGTTTCCCGTCAACGGAAGCGCCGCCATTCACGTCTATCGCGTCGTGCAGGAAGCTCTCAACAACCTGACCCGGCATTCGGAGGCGAACGAAGCCTGGGTTCGTCTGCGCTTTCAGCCGCAAGCTTTAGAGGTCGAAGTGGAAGATCACGGCAAAGGTTTCGATGCACGGGCCACTCACCAGGGGATTGGACTGGTAGCAATGCGCGAACGCGCCGACCTGCTCAGCGGCACACTTGAGTTTTCGCACCCCTCATCCAATGGAAGTGGGACTCTGGTTCGATTGACGATCCCAAGAGAAAAGTTGGAAGCTTGATAAAGTTGACGCGTCTCGATTTATCGAAATTTTAAAAAATGCCCGATAAAATGCCGAACAAAATTTCCGTTCTGCTGGTCGACGATCATACCCTGNNTTCCGCCGCATTCTCGAGGATGAGCCCGACATTGCCGTCGTCGGCGAAGCGAGCGACGGTGCGGAAGCCATCAAACTCGCCGCCGAGCTTCATCCACAAGTCATCGTCATGGATTGCGCCATGCCCGGCGTGAACGGACTGGAAGCCACGCGTCAAATCCTCGCCCTGCATCCCGAAGCTCGGGTGCTCATGCTGAGCATGCACCCGGAAGAAACGCTTGTCCGCCAGGCGCTCGCAGCCGGCGCCTGCGGATATGTCCTGAAAAACGCCGTGGATCTCGAACTCGGTGCCGCCATTCGGCGAGTGGCGAATGGCGAAACCGTACTCGATTCTCAACTCAAACGTCCACCCGCTCTCAAAGGCGGACGCCACGCCGGACTCACCGCCCGCGAACTCGAAGTCCTGCAAATGATCGTCGAGGGCAAATCCAACAAAGAGATCGCCGCCGCTCTCACGCTCAGTGCCAACACCGTCGCCGTCCATCGCGCCAACATGATGGATACCTTGGGAATCCACAAAGCCGCCGAGTTGGTCGTCTATGCCATTCGCAACGGGCTGGTCGACTTACCGTGACGCGACCTGCCGTGACACGACTTCCCGTAAGTCGAAGATCTTTTCTTTGGACAATGGCCGGCATGGCGTCGAGCTCAGCTTTTCCTTTTGGCGTCTTCGCATCTCCTCCTCCCCCGCGCGATCCCGGTTTTCGTCTGGTCGATGTGACCGCGTCCTCCGGAATTCATTTCCATCACAACAACGGCGCCTACGGCGGCAAACTCCTGCCCGAAACACTCGGTGCGGGCTGCGCGTTCCTCGATTACGACCGCGACGGCTGGCAAGACATTCTTCTCGTCAACGGCGCCGATTGGCCCGGACACAAACCCGAGCACAAGCCCGGCCAACCAGTGGAACCCAGCACGCTCAAGCTCTATCGCAATAATCGCAACGGCACATTTTCCGACGTCACCCGCAGCGCTGGACTCGACCTCGAAATGTACGGCATGGGTGTTGCTGTCGGAGACTACGACAACGACGGCTATCCCGACATCCTCATCACCTGCGTCGGCCAGAACCGCCTCTTCAAGAACACCGGCAAGGGAACGTTCATCGATGTCACCAAATCGAGCGGACTCGGCGGCCGCCAGGCCTTGAGCACGTCCGCCCTATGGTTTGATTTCGACCGCGACGGATTGCTCGATCTTTTCGTCTGCAACTATGTCAAATGGTCCCCCGAGCACGATGTATTTTGCAGCCGCGACGGAAAAGACAAATCCTATTGCACGCCGGAAGCCTATCGCGGAGAAACCTGCTGGCTTTTTCACAATCGCGGCAACGGAACTTTTGAAGACGTCACCGCCACCAGCGGAATCTTCGACAGCAGTTCGAAATCCCTGGGCGTCGCCATGCTCGACTACGACCACGACGCTTGGCCCGATCTGCTCGTCACAAATGACACCCAGCCTAATAAGCTTTATCGAAATCAGCGCAATGGCACCTTCAAAGATATCGCCGTGGATGCCGGAATTGCCTTCTCAGCCGAGGGCCGGGCCCGCGCCGGCATGGGCGTGGACGTGGCCGACTTCGACAATTCCGGAACCCCCGGCGTGGCCATCACGAATTTCGATAACGAGATGACCGGCCTCTACCGGCTCTCACCGGGCGGCAATTACGTCGATGTCGCTATCCAGAGCGGAGTCGGCATTCCCTCGAAAGACAAATTGGGATTCGGATGCGTCTTTCTCGACGCCGACCTGGATGGCTCACTCGATCTGGCAGTCGTCAACGGTCACATCGACGACACCGTTCGCAATGTCAGTGGCGTCGGATACGCGCAGCCCCCGCAGCTTTTTCTGAATAGCGGGCATGGCACGTTCGTCGACGTGGCGGCTGATGTCGGCGGCGGATTCAGTCAACCTAAAGTCGGACGCGGCCTCGCCTACGGCGATTTCGATCGCGACGGCGATCTCGATCTCCTCATCGCCACCAACCATGGCCCCGCGTACCTCTACCGCAACGACCAGACCGCCGGAAATCGCAGTATCCGCTTTCGTCTCGTAGGCACGAAGTCCAATCGCGACGCCATCGGAGCAACGGTACGGATCTTTCACGACGGCTCTACAACCCCGAGCCAATCGCGCATGGTCAAATCCGGTTCGAGCTATCTCTCGCAATCCGAGTTACCCATTACCTTCGGCTTAGGGAAGCAAGACAAAATCGCTCGCCTGCTGATTGAGTGGCCGAACGGACGCACGGAAGAATACAAGAACCTCGCCGCCGGCCGCTGCTACGATTGCGTCGAAGGAAAAGGAATCACCGCTCTATCGGGTTACTGACAACGCCGCAGCATTCAAGAATCAAGCCTGCACGTTGAGTCCGCCCGAGGTCCCATACACCCGCTCCAACACCGAGGTCGTACTGTCCGAAATACTCGCGGAAGAACTATTCACATTCAGCGTGCTGAGCAACTCGCCGACCGTCTGCACCGCTTGCGACGCCGCGTCCGTCTCATTCGCCAGCGATGGCGACCCGCTGTTGTTCAGATCGTTCTTCACCGTCGTGAAAGCGGATTGCGCAGTCGACAGATTGCCCGAACTCAGCGCGCTGCCGAGCGCAGTCAGGTCGCTGGAGATTTGAGAACTAGCGGAGATTTGAGAATTACTCGACCCACTGTTCCCGCTGGCCGTCGCCAGCCCTTGATTCAGCGTCTGTAACACCTCGAATGCCGATTGCGCGCCATTCAGGTCGCCCGACGTAATACTGCTTTGCAAACTCTGGAGCGCCTGCTGCAATTGATTGGAATCGCTCGATGCCAACACGCTTTGACTAAGACTGGCGGCCGAAATTGCACTCACAGTCATCATTTCCCTCCCGCGGGCCGTAGTCCTACTCCCGCCTGTCTGCCTCATCGGCAAACCTTCCCAGAACTTTAGGACGCTGCCACAGCCCGCGTCCCATCCGCGATTCCCCCGGGTAGGTGACCCGCCTTCGCCGACAAGAATTGTACAAACACATGACACCGTGTTGACAACCCGCCCCCACCCGCCGAACTAGCATTCCATTCATCAGCCGGACGGACAACTTTGTCGTTCGAGTGTCGCGCCACCGAGCGATCCGCTTGCCCGCGAATCCGGCTCCACATCCTAAGGAGAATTCGTTATGCGACGTCACAAAATTGCTTTCACTCTTTGCCTCGGCCTCGCGCTCATGCTCGTTTCGAGCGCGGCCCTGGCGCAGTACCAAGTCACGAATCTGGATTCGAACCAGGCCAAAACAGCGAAGTTCATGGATCCCATGCAAGTTAACGGCTGGGGACTTGCCTACGGCCCCGGCGGACCCTTCTGGGTCAGCGACCAAGGCTCCGGCTGGTCGACTCTCTACAACAGCGCAGGAGTCAAACAAGGTTTGGAAGTCTTGATTCCGTCGGCCTCCGGCGCGGGCGCCGGCCAGCCCACCGGAATTGTATTCAGCAACTCGCAGTCGGGAGACTTCGCAGTTCAGGGATGGCCTTCCATCTTCCTGTTCGCAACCCTCGACGGCACCATCAGCGGATGGACCCCGAAGTCCAATCCCAACGCTTCGATCATCGCCGTCAATAATTCGTCCGCCGGTTCCATGTTCACCGGTCTCGCCGTCACCAGCCACGCTTCGGGAAATCTTCTCTACGCCGCGGACTTGGCCAACAACGTTGTTGATGTCTACGACGGAAACTTCAACCTCGTCAATTCCTTCACCGACCCCACTCTGCCGCCCGGCAACGCGCCCTTCGGCATTGCGGATATCGGCGGACTGGTCTACGTAACCTTCGCTCTCACCTCCGAAGCTCCCGGCGGTTATATCGACATCTTCCAGGAAGACGGAACGTTTGTTCGCCAACTCGCCGCCGGTAAGCCGCTCGATCAACCCTGGGGACTCGCCGTAGCGCCGCCCAATTTTGGCTCGCTCAGCAACACCCTGCTGGTCACGAACAATACCAACAGCGGCACCATCAATGGATTCAATCTCGAAACTGGCCAGTTCGTCGGCGAAGTTAAAGACACCAGCGGCAAGGCCATCGTCATCGACCAAATCTGGGGAATCGAATTCGGCGGAGGTTCGGCAAATAACGGCAAGACGAATCAGCTGTTCTTCACCGCCGGTCCCTACAACAATTTGGCCGGAACGTTTGGTGTAGTTAGTCCCAAGTAAGACAGTTACTCAAGAGAAACTCGCGAGAAACTCGCGAGAAATTTAGACTGGTGGAGCGACGGGCGTCCACGCCCGTCACGCGGAGCGATAGGTTCCGCACTCCACCAGCCTATTTCTCTAATATCTTGTCAATCGTCACAATGTCCGCCAATCCAAAGCATCCATAAATCGCAGGCAGAATGCGCTCTGACGGATAACTCCGTCGTAACTGCGCCACCCGTTCCGTTCCCACCCGATATGCCGGAAGATACATCCGCCCAAGCAGCGGATGTTGCCCCCACGCGCCCGACAGTTTGTCCGCGCGTTCTTCCGTTACCAGAAAATCCCGCCGCAGCGTGGCCGCAACTTTCTCCCGCGGAACTTTTTCTCCCCAGGTCAGATACGACGACTGGTTCTTGGCGTCATCCTGCAGCAGCGCCAACAGAACGCCAATCTGTAAATCCTCGTCCGGCAATTGCTCGATCTCCGTAACGCCGTGTGCGATCAGGATCGCATTGTTCGCGATCCCTTCAAACAGCGTCGCCGCGCGCGTGTTCATCGTCAGCACCGATGCTTCGAACCCCGCTTCCCCCCGCACATAGAGGTCCTGTAAGTACGCAAACGTCGTAACGTGCCCCGGCACAACTTCGTGGCTTACCAGTTGTTCAAACTCCGGCATCGAGATCTGCAACGATGCGTTGATCTCATAAGTCGCCTCATATCTCGGCATCCCGTCCGTTTTGCGCGCGCGTCCGAGGTAATTCATCGAGCCCGAAAACCAGGCATCCCTAATCGGCAGAAATTCAATATTCGCCCGAGGCACCGGCAAAAGCTCCGCTGGAAGATAAGGCATCAGGTTTTCCGCGCTGAGCTGATCGAAGCGAGCGATCACCTCCGCTCCCAGCGTGCGCACCGAAGCCATCGGAACCACCCGCTCCCGCCGCCAGGCATCAACCGCCCCATGCAGCCCGCCAGTCCCGGTTATTGCGTACCCCGCGCGCGACAGCAATTCCTCGACTCGCTCCCGCTTCGCCTCCGGGTTCGACTTTTCCGGCGCCCGCCCCGTCGAAGATTCTACGCAGCGCTCGTAAGCAACCGCGCTGCCCTTGCCAATCTGTTCCATGGCCAGGTCCCACATCGTCTCCAGGCACACCGACAAGCCCTTCAGATATTCGCCGCGCGTCCCGCCGATCTCGTGTCCCTCTTCGTGAATTCCGGCGATGGCCTCTTGCAGATCGACCCGGTCAAGATATTCGTTCACCGCTGCGTGGTCGACATTCTTGCTGGCAACGCCGCCGCTTTCTCGCACTCTCGCCGCTGCCGCCACCGTGTAAGCCGCCGGCAGCGGCTCGTCTGAGAACCACGAGTCGGCGATGAATCGTCCCGTCCCCGACGCGCACATCACGTCTCCACCCCAAAGTGTGTCGATGCCAAGCACCGCGTCAGCGACAAATTTTCCTAACCCATCCATACCCATTTCCTCATTCTTATGATTCCGATTTATGATTCCGGCTTATCATTCCGGTTTATCACTCTGCAGGTACGTTCTTCAACGACCCAAACCACACATACAAGCAAAGCCCAACAAACAGCACCGCGGAAACAATCTGTGACACCGCATCGTTCCCATAAAAAGGAGTCCTGATCAAGTCCTCGCGATATCCCGGAATCAACCGTAAAGTCGCACCCAGAACGCCGCCCAAAGCCCCGCCCGCCATCAGTCCCGAAGCGATAATCACTCCGCGTTCCCGGATTGTCTTCCCCACCGCACCGCCAGTCTTCTCCGAGCGCTTGTTGAGAAAGTGCGAAAGAAACCCACCCACCAACGCCGGAGTATTCAGTTCAAGCGGCAAGTACATTCCCAGGGCAAAAATCAGCGAAGGCTGCCCCAGCATTTCCATAACCAAAGCAATCATGGCGCCCGCGCCGAACAGCAGATACGCAATCGGCTGATGACTCATGAATCCTTCCACCAGCGCCTTCATAATCGACGCCTGCGGAGAAGCCAACACCGGGCGCAAATCTCCCGGCAATGCTTCTCCAAACTGAAAAGTACGCGCCAGCATCACAATCGTGAGTCCCACCGCGATCGCAGCAGCGATCACGCCGAGAAACTTCACTTTCTCCTGCGCCGAAGGAGTCGATCCCAGCCAGTATCCCGTCTTCAGGTCGGTGATCGCCTGTCCCGATACCGACAATGCCGTACATACCATTCCGGCAATGGCCATCACAAAGAACATGCCGGTCGTTCCCGAAACTCCAAATCGCAGCAGCACCGCACTGGAGATAATAATGGTGAGCATCGTCATCCCCGACACCGGATTGCGCGCGGTCGTCGCAATGGCATTCGCCGCCACCGACGTAAAGAAAAAAGAAAAGACCAGCGTAAGCGCCACGCCAATCGCCACCGTCATCCACGATGCCGCCAGATTCCCCAGCAGAATCGCCACTCCGATCGCTCCAACTACAACTCCCAGAAAAATCGCCATCATCGGAATATCGCGGTCTGTCCGTTCCTCGACCGGCGCATCGCTCTTGCGAAATACGCGCAGCGCAATCGCAAACGCTCCCGCCACAATCCGCAGCGACTTGATGATGCCAAATATGCCTGCCGTCGCAATCGCCCCCACCCCAACAAAGCGCACATAGCTCCGGTAAATCTGCACTGCCGTCATGTGCGAAATCGGAATCGTCGCCGGATAAACCGCGCTGTCAACGTGACTCCCGATAAACCAGATCAGCGGCACCAGCACCAGATTCGAAAGAACGCCGCCAGCGCACAGAATCAGGCAACTGCGCAGTCCGATCACATACCCCAGTCCCAGAATGAAGCCGATGGCGTCGAAACTGAAAGCCATCCGCGCCCGGTCAGAAAAGTCGCGAAACACCGGCACAAAACGAAAGTCGATGAACTCCTTCCAAACCTGAAACGTAGTCACGAACAGATCGTAAACGCCGGCAATCGCCGTCGCCTGCAGCAGCACCTTCGCCTGCGATCCGCCTTTTTCGCCCGTCACCAGCACTTCTGCAATCGCCGTCGCCTCCGGATAGGGAAGCAACCCATGCATGTCCCGCACAAAATAGCGCCGCAACGGAATCAAGAAAAGAACGCCCAGGCATCCGCCCGCCAGGCAGATAAAAATCGTCTGCATCGGATGAGGGTCAAGCTTCAGAATGTACAGAGCCGGAACCGTAAACACCGCGCCCGCTACCACCGATCCGGCCACGCCGCCGATCCCGGTCATGATCACGTTCTCCAGCAGGCTCGACCGCCTCCGATAGAGCCGCGCCAGTCCAATCGCCAGAATCGAAATCGGAATCGCCGATTCCATCACCTGTCCGACTTTCAGTCCCGAATAAGCGGAAGCGACCGTAAAAATAATGCAAAGGAAAACTCCCCACCCAATCGATCGCGCCGTAAGCTCCGGCATTTTTGCGCCAGCCGGAACCAGCGGCGGGTAAGATTCTCCCGGCTTCAGCGGTTGGTAAGCATTCTCGGGCAAAGACTTGGTTTCCACTTCAGCCATAGATGGATGCACCTCCTGAATTGCGGCCGGACACCTTCGCCGCGATACCCCATTCGTCATCCCTCCGACATCCCCGTGACAAAGAGCGTCGCTTTGGGCACTAGAGAGTGAAACACAGCCTGCGGGATAACAACAACGACTGATTCATGGTTCCCCATGATCGTCCGCCAACATCCATTGGCGGCAGTGCAACGACTATGCGATACTGGCCCAAGCCAGACTAGAAACAGTGCGTTAATTTCTGCAATCGCAACCAACTTCCCAAGCCGGGATGGCGGAACTGGCAGACGCAGCGGACTCAAAATCCGCCGACCTTCGGGTCTTGGGGGTTCGACTCCCCCTCCCGGCACCA
>PMSZ01000118.1 GCA_003168235.1 Acidobacteriaceae bacterium | reverse complement strand
GTTTTCGAGACCTGGGATTCCACTGCTGCATACAGCTTAGGCACCCGCTGTACGCAAGAACCGAAGCTGCGGCGCGTATGATCAGACTCTAGCGCTCCCACCCCGCCGACCATGCCCAAGCCACAATCCAAACAAAAAAAGCGCTCCCAGAAGAATAAGAAGAAAAATAATAGTAAGAATAAGCCCGCCGACCGACCCGCCCAGGTCGCCCGTTGCATTCGCGCCTTGCCCCCAGGAACCGTCTCCACCTATGGAGCCATCGCCAACGCCGCAGGCTGGCCCGGAGCCTCCCGCCAGGTCGTCCGCATCCTCCGCCAGGTTCCCGGACTCCCCTGGCAACGCGTCGTCGGCGCCGGCGGAGCCATCAAACTTCCCGGAGAAAACGGCGCCGAACAAAGATTCCGCTTGAAAATGGAAGGCGTAACCTTCCGGGGCATGCGCGTAGATATGAGGCGGCATGAGTTTCACTTTCCCAAGCCGAAGCCGCGAAAGTAAGCGCCCGTAACTCGTGCTCTACCATCGGTTTACCGTGTGATACATACATAACTGTATGTACAAAAAAGGCTGCATAGTGTTCCACGTGGAACACATTTCCATTTTTGCAGCTAGGCGCGCCCCGGCAGCTTGCCCTCCAGCAGCTCGCCGAGCCCTGCCGCCGGACACCGCACACCCACGTAGAAGGTCCCGAACAGGGCATAGACCGCGCTGACGTGGTCGAACCGCATCTCGTAGATCAGCTTCTTGAAGACCAGGGGATCGTCCGCGAACAGGTCCACCCCCCACTCCCAGTCGTCGAACCCAATGGAGCCGGTAATGATCTGCTTCACCTCTCCCGCATAGCGGCGCCCGACCAGCCCGTGATCATGCATCTGCCGCTGCCGCTCTTCCATGGGCAGCTTGTACCAGTTCTCGGTCTCGCCTCGCCGCCGGTCCATGGGATAGAAGCAGATGTAGCGGTTCGGCGGCATCGGCGGGAACAGCCGCGGCTTCATCGCTTCCTTCTGCCGCTCGACGATTTCGGCGATTGCCTGCTTCCATGCCTCGGAGTGGGGTTCCGCTCCCTGCTCGGCCAGCGCCTTGTAAGTCTTGAGCGACGACTCATACAGCCCCAGCTCAATCACCGATAAATAAGAGCTCGTCGGTTCGAGGAAGTCATGCAGCCGAAGCCGCGCCAGGTCGAGCTCCGCCTGATTGAGCTGGTCGAAGCTCTCGCGGAAGTGGACGAACATTAGGTCGCCCTTGTGTCCGAGCAGGGAGAACAGCGCCGACTGGCCGTTGCTGCCGCTCTCCATCCCGCTGAGAAGTTGCGCGGCTTCGGCAGCGATCTCGTGGCGAACCCGCTCGGCCGTTGCCCGCCATGCCGTCCAGCGGAAGCGCATCATCTGGTGCAGCGTGGCGAAGCCTTCGATGGTCAGCGGCACGGCGGGCAGTTCGCCGGTGGCTTGCGGCAGAGTTACGGGATGGGTCGGATTCATCGGTTTTTTATTTCCCCTGTTATTTCCCCTGACGCCTATTGTAAATCGCGCTCACGGGAAATCATGCGAGGCCGCGCGTACCCGAACTGCCACCGGCCTCAGATTGCCCCAGTATGCGCTGGTGTGCTACAAGTGCGATATATGCGCAAATGGATGAGCGAGCGCTTGAAGCGCCGCAAGAAGCCCGCGGACGGCAATACTAAGGAATCAAGTAAAGCTCCAGCCCCCGAGCCTTTGCAGCCAAGATTCTATGATGATGAGCCGGCCGCGCCGCCGCCAGTCGCGGCGCCCGAAGTTGCGGCTGCCGCTCCATCTCCCACTCCCGCTCCCGCTAAAGCAAGAAACACTTCGCGAGCTGAGGTATTGCCGGCGGAGGAGTCTGCCGCGGAGCCAGCCGTACCCGCCGCGGCAGGAGCACCGAGACCACGCATCTCGCGCCGCCGTCGCGGCCGCGGAGGCCGCGGCGGAAATCGTTCGCGAACGGGAAGTGCGGCGCCCGCAGTTGCAGCGGAGTCGGGAGTGCCCGCGACAGATGCCTCTGCCGTGACGCCTGCCGCCGCGGCTGACTCGCCGCCCGCGCACGCTTCCGTTGCCGCTCCGGCTCGGGCCAGCAAGGGAACGGTCGTCCTAGCGATCGGGTTGCCGGGATCAGGCAAGAGCTCGTGGTTCAAGCGTCACAACATTCATCCGCTGTCGAGCGATCTGCTGCGCGAACTTCTTTTTGACGATGCGCAGGAGCAGCGCTTTCAGGACCTGGTGTTTTCCAATCTGCGGTCGATGCTGAAGGCGAGGCTGATCGCGCGGCGTCCTCTGAACTATGTGGATGCGACGAACCTGACGCCGCATGACCGGAATAGCTGGATCAAGCTGGCCAAAGATTACGGCTACGATGTGCAGGGATTGTTCTTCGATGTTCCGGTGGAAGTTTGCATGGAACGGCACCAGCGCCGCGGCCGCGTGGTGCCGGAAGACATCATGCGGAAGATGGCGGGCAAGTTGAAGGCTCCGACATTTGATGAGGGGTTTTCGAAGATCACGGTGGTGAGAGTGAAGCAGAAGGAAGCGGCGGCGGGATGAAGAAGTCGTTGGTCGCTCGTCGTTCGTCGTTAGCAAACACCCAAGAGGGACGAGGGTCCCAAACGACTAGCGACTAACGACTAGCGACTGACGACCAACGACTCATCCCTTCAGATACGGCAGTAGTTCCTTGAAGGCGGGTGCGCCCGACGAGCGCAACAACTCGTAGATCATCATCTCGGTCGAGGAAAGAATGGCTCCGGCGGAGCGCATGCGATCGAGTCCAATCTTCCAATTTAATTCGGCGCGCGAGCTGACAGCGTCGGAAGCGACGTGCACCAGATAGCCTTCGCGCAGCGCTCCGAGCGCGGTTTGCATGACGCAGATGTGGGCCTCCATACCGCAGAGCAGGACGGTATTGCGCTGACCGGGCAGGCGCTTCAGCAAAGAACAAAAAGCGTCGCTGCCGAAACAGGAAAACATGAGTTTGTCTATCGACGAACTATCCGGCAGGAGGGAAGCGATTTCGGGCACGGTTTGGCCGAGGCCTTTGGCGTATTGCGTGGTGACCAGAGCTGGGATCTTGAGGATTCCGGCGAGGCGAATGAGCAGTTGCACATTGCGCACCAGGCGCTCTTTCTCCCAGATCGGCGGCAGCAATTTTTCCTGCATATCGACAACGATGAGGGCGCATTGCTCGGCCTCCAGCGGACGGCGCGCCATTTCGGCGTAGCTGGTGTCGAGGGCGGATAAGGCAGTGGGTGACATGGCGAACCTCCGGGGCTGGCGGCTTGCAGTGATTTTAACGCGTGTGGTTGCGAAGGTGGGGCTGCGAATCACGCGGCTGCAAGTGCCCTCAATTATTTCGCCTACAACTTCATTAAAATTCATCGTACACTTCGCATGTTGCCAGCCATGGCCGCGCTGGGGTATCGGATCGGCTGTGGAGCGTAGAAGACTTAGTGGCCCTCTGGGAGGCCTACGAACAGAAGAGGGCGGAAAGAGCGGCGTAATGTCTGAAGGTCTGTTTCAGCCAATTCACTTGCTGATGATCCCGTTTTTAGTTGTTTTAGGGTTCGTCGTTTTAATCCCATACTGGCAAATTTTCAAGAAAGCCGGTTTCAGTCCTTGGCTATCCCTGTTGATTGTGGTCCCTTTCGTTAATCTGTGTGCGCTTTATTATCTTGCTTTCGCAAGATGGCCTGACAAATCGAAGTAGCCCACTTCAATCTGACCATCCGTTTTGCAGGCTGTGCGGAATGATTTAGAATTCTGCAGTACAGCCCGGTCGTTCAACGGTAGGACTGCAGCCTCTGGAGCTGCGTATCGGGGTTCGAATCCCTGCCGGGCTGCCAACCTTCTTTTAAGTACCTCGGGGGCTGAAGCCCGCTTATCGCAGCGCTGCGCCACCCAAAAACTGATTTCACATTATGACGGTTGGGGCACTCGGTTTCAGGTCTTGGGCACAGCAAAGGCCCAAGCTGTAAGCGGCTGTGGAATCCCAGGTCTCAACCGCGAGACCTGGGGCACCCGGCCTTAGATCAGATCGTTCTTAATTCAGATCCTCTTAATTCAGATCGGCCTTAATTAAGATCGTTGAGCGGTGCAGCGGAGGGGTCGGTCAGGGCGATCAGTTTTCCGAGCGGATAGTCGTCGGATGTAAACGGCGTATCGGGTTCGTCGTTGACGATGGCGAGCACTTCTCCGCTGAGAACGCCGCGGATGACGAGGCGGTCGCGTTCGATGGCAACGACGCGGTACTGCTCGCGGAAGATGGAACTCGATGTTGCCATGTCATCGGCCATATGACTCTTAGATGCATGATGGCGGGGCCGCGTTGACATTGTTCGAACTGCATCGCGACCTTGACAACAGGGTCATGCGGGACTAGTATTAAAACAGTAACTGTTCTCACGTTTGACACTCCTGCGAGTTAAACATCTGTTAATTGTCTCCTTAGC
>PMSZ01000342.1 GCA_003168235.1 Acidobacteriaceae bacterium | reverse complement strand
GGGTTGCGAGTGTTTACGGCGCTGAACAATCGTCTATTTTTCTGGAAGGAGGAAGGCACCCGCCGCGAAAATCTTCCTGCCGATCAACTGCGGCATATCATTCCCGGGTCTGACCACATCTCGGCGGTAGTCGATTCAACCCAGGGTCTACTCAAGCCCGAGGATATGGAACGGTTGAAGGCACTCACCCGAACGCTGGAAGAGATTAATAGGCGGGTCAAATCGGGATAAACCGGTTCTGAGTGAAGCCGCCTTGTTAAGTAAACTGAATTACCCAAACTGGACTTGGACGGGGAAGGGCTAAACCACAAGCTGACGAGCATCCTACGGAGTCACCTCGAACACAATACCGTATCCTCTCCATCCTCCTTCGGCGGTGCCATAGAGGTTGCCTGCGCTGTCCAGAGTCGGGCTGCCAGGCGGCGATTGTCCGTCCCTGCCGAATGTCCAGACAACTTTCTCGTCATAGCGGTCGTCGCCAACCCGCACCAACTCGAAAATGGTTCCCGATTCGTACTTGCCACCGACGCCCGTGTTGCCAAAAATGTTGCCAGCGGCATCAAACACAATCCCCATAGGAGCCATACCATCCTCTGGGGAACCCTTAAATGAGTAGAGAATCTTCTCGGTCCATCCCTTCTTCTTCGAATAGCTCAGCTTGTAGACCGTTCCGAAGTTGAAGGCGCCGCCGTGGTACGTGGTTCCGTAAAGGTTCCCGGTTTTGTCCAGCAGGAGAGTGCCGTTCGGATAGGCGCCATCTTCAAAGGTGTAAATCACCGTCGAGTTCCAACCGGCGCTGCCATTCCGCGAGAGTTCGAATGCTGTCGTTAGTGAGACGCCGAAGATATTTCCTGCGGCATCCATAGTCAACTCGTTAAAGCCCATACCGCCGTTTTCGTAGATGAGTTGCTCGCTCCAGCCACCGCCCGACGGAGTCAACTCGTAGACGCCTGCGGAATTTCCGCCGTAGAGATTGCCCGCCGCATCTAGAATCACACCGCCATACGGCTCGCCGCCTTCCGTTCCGCCAGCAAAGCTGTAGAGGACGGTTTCCGTCCAGCTACCTCCCGCCGGACTAAGTTTGTACACGACTCCGCATCCAAGGCCTTCGCATCCACTAAGACCGCCCGAAAACGTCGTTCCGTAAAGGTTTCCCGCCCCGTCGAATGTCACGGGCGCGATTGCTGCTGAACCGTCGGCGCAGTCCGGTTCAGCGCCAAAGCTGTAGAGTACCTTCTCTTTCCAGCTTCCGTTTTCCTTTGGTGAGATCTCAAATACGGTACCGCCGCAGTAAAATTGCCCACTGCCACCCGCCACAGTCGTTCCATATAAGTTACCGGCACTGTCAGAAATCAGGCCAGCATCGGGAGCATCGCCGTCCGCGCAGTTTGGCTGATCGCAGAAGTTGTGGAGCACCTTCTCTGTTTGGGCCTGCCCTTGGCGAGGGGCAAATGCAAGCAAACACAGAAGCAGGCAGATGAAGTAGACACCTTTCATGGGGAACTACCCTCGCATTCTAGGTACTGTAAAAGTGGCCCGGCTCTGCTGCCGATTGGGCGGGAATTTCGCGGCAGTCAAGGGTCGCGAACATTCTCTTCCCATGCAAGTCAGCGGTCAAGATGAAAGTTGTTGCAAATGGCATGACTTATCGGGGAAATTGCGCAATCCCAAGAGATTGTTGTCGTTATATCCCCACTACACTCGTTGACCCCAAAATTGGATACCAGCCCGCGGACTAAGTTCCCTGCCCATGAATCGCGCTTTCTATGCTGAAAAGCGGTTGTGAACCACTCAAGGAAGTAGAAACGGACGCTCGTTTTCAAAACGCCTTCGCCGAGTCCAGCAAAATCGTGACCGGCCCTTCGTTCACCAGCTCGACCTGCATATTTTCCTGAAAGCGCCCGGTTTCGCAGCGCAATCCGGACGCGCGAATTTTTTCCACAAAATATTCGTAGAGTTCCCGCGCCGCTCCCGGCGCAGCCGCCCCATCAAACGACGGACGCTTCCCCCGCCGCACGTCTCCATAGAGCGTGAACTGCGACACCGCCAGCACCGCGCCCGAAACTTCGGCAACCGACAAATTCATTTTGCCGCCCGCGTCTTCAAAAATGCGCAGCCCAATCGTCTTCTCGGCCAGATAATCCGCATCCGCGCGCGTGTCTCCCGTGCCCACTCCCAGCAGCACCAGCAGCCCGAGCTCGATCTCACCAGTGATCTCGTCCCCGGTTTCGCCCGCCACCGTAACCCGCGCGCGGCTCACCCGCTGCACCACGGCGCGCATCTAGCGGCTGGCCTCGCCCAACAGCGACTCCTGCCCCGCCAGTGCCTGCCAGCGGCCGTCGCGGTAAGTGAACACGTCGGTAAACCGCACCCGCGCCACAATTTTTCCCGAAGCATCCACCAGCGTCGCGAGGCCTCGCGTAAATCCCATGTCGCCCTCGACGTGCGCGCGTAATTCCGAGAGCTGGTTCGTCCCCGGCTTCTTATGCGGAATCCTCTCCAGCGTCCAGCTCCGGCTGTGCAGCGAGCCATCCACATCGGCGTCTTCAAATTCATCCGCCAGCATGCACGCCACCGCATCCACATCTTTGCGGCTGAGCGCCGCCGCCCAGTTCTGTTCCAGTTGCACCAGCGCCGCCTCCGTCCGCGGCTGATTCTTCGGGCAATCCGCTCCCCACGCAGACAAACCAAGCGCCAGCAAAGCAATCAACAAACCAGTAATTTTCACGCTCAAATCCTGACACGAGTTCGGCACCATGAGCAAGTACAGGCCCAGGGTAGACCGGGGGTGCGCCACTTCTCGCGCTTTTCGAGAAGTGGCCCCTAGCGCCTCTTCGCGACCCTAGCAGATTGCTGAAAAGCTGTTCTTAAGCTCCACCTCCGTGTCTCCGTAGTGAAAAAGGAAGTAACGTTTGACCCCCACTCCCCGCTCCTCCTACAATCCCAATGCTCCCGCAAGCGAATAATTTCCCGGAGTTCCATACATGCGCCAATCGTTGCCCAGTAAACTCGCGCTCTTCTGCGCCGCGCTGCTGCTGCTCGCCACGCCGCTTTCCTTCGCCCAATCCTCGCCCCACCTCGACGTCGTAATCAACAACGCCATCGTGATGACCGCGACTCACGGCACCATCAAGAATGGATCCATCTACATCAAAGACGGCAAGATCGCCGCCGTCGGCGAGACCGTCAACGCCCCCGCCGGCGTCACCGTCATTGATGCCGGAGGAAAATATCTGACCCCCGGCATCATCGATTGCCATTCCCACATCGCGCTCGATGATGACGTCAACGAAGCTACCAGCCCCATCACCCCGCAAATGATCATGAAAGATGCCTTCGACTATCAGGACAAGGCCATCTACCGTGCCCTCGCCGGCGGCGTCACCACCTCGCTGCTGCTGCACGGCTCCGCCAACATGATCGGAGGCCAGGCCGTCGTCATCAAGCACAAGTTCGGAGATTCGCGCGACGCCCTGCTCTTTCCCAACGCGCCCCGCTCCATCAAATTCGCCAGCGGTGAAAATCCCAAGCGCGTTTACGGTGGCCGCGATCAGCTCCCTTCCACCCGCATGGGAAATTTCGAGGTGCAGCGCGCCGCCCTCGTCGAAGCGCAGGATTACATGCACGAGTGGGACACCTATAACGACAAGATCAAGCGAGGCGATAAAGACGTCGACCCGCCCAAGCGCGACCTCAAGCTCGAAGCCCTCGACGACGTTCTCCGCGGCAAACTCATGGTACAGATCCACTGCTACCGCTCCGATGAAATGCTCACCGAGATGGCCATGGCCAAGGAGTTCGGCTACAACCTGCGCGCCTTCCATCACGCCGTCGAAGCCTACAAAGTTGCCGATCAATTAGCCGCCAACAACGTCGGCATCGCCACTTGGGCCGACTGGTGGGGCTTTAAAAACGAAGCGTGGGATGCAATCCCCTGGAACGCCGTCATGGCCATGCGCAAAGGCGTCCGCGTCGCCATCAAGAGCGATTCCGAGGATTACACCCGCCGCCTCAATCAGGAAGCCGCTAAGACCATCCGCTACGGCGGCGCC
>PMSZ01000302.1 GCA_003168235.1 Acidobacteriaceae bacterium | reverse complement strand
CCGTTCTTCTTGGCCGCTGCGATTTCTTCCGGCGTAATGCGGAAAATATAAGTCCCGCCGTTCGCCAGCGTATCCACCTTGCGCTGATCGATGTCGAACCCGGTCACGGCAAACTTCTGCTCGCTATAGAGCAGCGCCAGCGGTAAGCCAACGTAGCCCAGTCCGATGATGCCGACCCGGGCCTGGCGCGCGCCGATGCGCGCTTTCAGGTCGGTAAACAGAGAATAAACAATCGCGTCCGTCGTCATGTGAGTAGAAATAATTCTAGCATCGCCCCACGCCCCGACCCTCCCACGATCAAAGTTACCCACGTAATCGTTGCCCCGCGTAATCGTTCCCCCAGCGAGACAAGAGTTCCTTGTATCGTCGTCCCCGCCATGTCTTTCCACACCAAAGTGCCCCCGTCCATAAATTAAGGTTGTGACTAGGGGCCAACCTCTGTACAGTAAAAGCATTCTGGGCACGGCAAGTCTGGATCGGGTAACCAAGGTTCAGGCCTCATCCCAACCTCAGCGACGAAGTCAATCGGAGTATTGTCCAGTCCGAAATCGAAGGCGGAGTGTTTCTCGAAGTCTTGCCGCCTGACACCGTCCTGCAAATCCAGACGCAACACCACTCTTATACCGCCACTCTTTTGGGCGAGGGTTCAGCGTTAATTTCAGGCCATCCGCAATACTGTCCAGAACCAGTGCAGGTGGTAATCGCCGGCTCGACGTGGGGCGGTTCCATGCTCAAGATGCGCTTCATCGGCCGCGGCATGAACCTCGAATTTCACCATCCCGGCTACAGCACGCCGATTGTCACGTCTCCTATTAAGGATATCTGCGAACCTTTTGCGCCCACCCGCGGCCGCCGCAGTGCTCTGCGCCGCAGCCATACGCCCGAACTTCTCAACGATCCGATCCGGACTCGGAAGCACGCCGACTAGCCCCCACACTTAAGTCACCGACACAGCCCAGCTTCTGGTTCCCTGCCCAAACTACGCACTTTACAATCGCTACAGTCATTCTGAGTTTGAAGGGGCTTCAGGAGAAGTTCTGCCAGCGCATGAAACTTTCCGTCGTCATGCCGGTCTATAACGAGCGCGCCACGCTCCGCGAGGTGGTGCGAAAAGTCCTCGCCGTTCCGCTCAACATCGAACTCATCTGCGTTGACGACGGCTCACGCGACGGCTCACGCGACATTCTGGCCGAACTCCAGTCTCAGCATTCGCAAATCCGCGTCGTTCTTCAGCCGCACAACATGGGCAAGGGAGCCGCGCTGCGCCGTGGCATTCAGGAAGCGACCGGCGATTACGTGATTATTCAGGACGCCGATCTGGAATACGATCCGGCGGAGTATCCGCTGATGCTCGAACCGTTGATCCAGGGCAAGGCTGATGTGGTTTTCGGCTCGCGCTTTCTCGGAGGGGCACCGCATCGCGTCTTGTATTTCTGGCACTCGGTCGGCAACCACGCGCTGACTCTGCTCTCCAACTGTCTCACCAATATCAATCTTTCCGACATGGAAACCTGCTACAAAGTTTTCCGCCGCGAAATCATTCAGTCCATCCCGATCGAAGAGAATCGCTTCGGCTTCGAGCCCGAAATCACAGTGAAAGTGGCGCGGCGCAACCTGCGCATTTACGAAGTGGGGATCAGTTACTGGGGACGCACCTACGAAGAAGGTAAGAAGATCGGATGGAAAGACGGCGTGCGGGCTTTGTATTGCCTCTTGAAGTACTCTCTGAAAGAAAAGAAAACGACCTCGGTTGTGCAATCCGCCCCGCCGCAGTCAATTTCGGCAAAAGCTGGCGGCTAAAGCTGACAGATGAATGATGTGTGAGTGGCGCGGGTGCGCCCACCTGCGAAAAGCTTGCAAGCCTAACTTCTACTGGTGGCCGGCGTTGCCGCCGCCACCCTTTTGCTTGAGCCGTCCCTGGAAGGAACTCGCGCTTTTATTCGTCGCTCCCGGCCCTCTGCTATTTCCGCCGCCCGAGCCATTGAGATTGATCGACGGATTGGATTTCTCCTTCACCGGCTTCAGCGCCGGAGCCTTCTTTGCCCCGCTGCGAGCGCCGGCCGTCTTGACGCTCTGGTGCTCCGTGTTCTGCAGCGCCTTGGCATTGGCTGAGGCTGTCGAACCCGTCTTGGTGCTGATAGGAGGAACCGTGCTCCGGGCCGGCTTTTCGCGCGTCGGCTTGACCTTGAAGGCGTTGCCCTGCTGCTGGGCCCATCCGCCCACGCTAATCCCCACCACCGCGACCGCAACCACCAGCGAAAATCTCATCATCGATGAATCCCCTGTTCCAATATCTCAGGCCCGCCAACTCCGAGCCACCTATGATTCAGATGCACGCACCCTGCCATCCGGCGCACTGTCTTCTATGGTAAACCCAGGGGAGCCAGAAAGCACTCGCCGGAACAGAAACAAACGTAACGGGATAGCCAGAACCCGGATTCACCGCCGCGTGGCACGACCCTTCGAAACGAGACTATGCAATAGTTTGCACACTTCAGGGTTACTTGAGCATTTGGTGGTCAAAGTTCTGGCGCAGTAGTACGTCCGCAATCCGTTTGCCCGCACAGCCATCCCAAAGAGGCGGGATCTTTCCCTTCTTCGCCTCGCCGGCAAGTACCCTTGTAACTTCCAACCGCAGCTTCAGGGGATCGCGCCCGATCAGCACGTTCGTTCCCAATGTCACCGTCACCGGCCGCTCAGTGTTTTCGCGCACCGTCAGGCAAGGCACGCCGAGATAGGTCGTCTCTTCCTGAATCCCGCCAGAGTCGGTAATCACGACCGTCGCCCGCGATTGCAATCCAAGAAATTCGACATAAGGCAATGGATCGAGAACCTGCAACCGCTCCGCGTCCAGTCCGAAATCGGCGATGCGCTTTCGCGTGCGCGGGTGCGCCGGAAAGACAACCTCAAGTTCCTCCCTGACGTCCAGCAAAGACTGCAGAATTCGCTTCAGCACCACGCCGTCATCGACATTCGCCGGACGATGCAACGTGACCAACGCATAACGCTCGGGAAAGCCGCGCCGGCTCCGAGCTTTAGCATGACTCTCGGCCAGCGGCATAAGCCTCACCAGCGTATCGATCATCACGTTCCCGACCCGGAAAATTCGTTCGTCAGAAATTCCCTCGCGTTGCAGATTGATGTCGCCATCTTCCGACGGCGTAAACAGCAAATCCGCCAGCCGATCCGTCACAACGCGGTTGATTTCCTCTGGCATGGTGCGATCGAATGAGCGCAGCCCGGCCTCAACGTGTCCAACGCGTACTCCGAGCTTGGCGCAAACCAGCGCCGCCGCCACGGTTGAGTTGACGTCGCCATAAACCAGCACCACATCCGGCTGCACGTCGAGCAAGACAGGCTCGAAGCGAGTCATGATCTCCGCTGTCTGGCGCGCATGTGTGCCCGAGCCCACCGCCAGGTTCACGTCTGGAGCCGGAATGCCCAGCTGCTCAAAAAATACGTCTGACATATTGGCGTCGTAGTGCTGCCCCGTGTGCACCAGCGTCTGGACAACATGCTCACGAGTCCGCAGCGCGTTCATCACGGGCGCCACTTTCATGAAGTTCGGCCGTGCGCCCACAATATGTAGAACCTTCAAATCGTCTCCGATCATCTCTAACCCAATCTAACTTACAAGCGAGAGCATCTGGCGGCAATTGCAGCCCGGAGTTAGCTCTCAAGTTAACTCTCAAGATAACTATGGAAACCACGACCCATCCACCAACCTGGAAGACGCTGCTGGCGTTCGCCATCATCTATTTCGTCTGGGGATCCACATTTCTCGCCATCCGTATTGGCGTCCACGAAGTACCGCCGTTCCTTTTCGCGGCCATGCGTTTTCTGATCGCCGGTCTCGTTCTCTACCTCTGGATGCTCGCGCAAGGCGAGCGTTCCCCAAGCATCCGCCAATGGATCTCGGTATTCCTGCTCGCCCTTCTGATTTTCGTTTTCGATTACGGACTCTTGTTCTGGGCCGAGCAGCGCGTGCCTTCGGGGATCGCCGCCGTCATGATGGCCACCATTCCCGTCTTCATGGCGCTCGCGGAAATCATTTTCCTGCGCACGCAGAAACTCACGTTTCGTCTCTCGGT
>PMSZ01000536.1 GCA_003168235.1 Acidobacteriaceae bacterium | reverse complement strand
ATGGGCAAGCAGGTGTTCCACATGGGCGAAACCGGCAAGGGACAAGCCACGAAGCTGGCCATGAATCTGCAGATCGCGCTCATCTTTGAAGGCTTCGCTGAAGGCCTCACGCTGGCGGCCAAACTCGGCGTGGATGTCGAAAAAATGTTGCCGTTGATCCAGGCTTCGATGGTGCGGTCGGGAGTGGTGGAGTACAAAGCTCCATTCATTCTGAAACGCGATTTCTCGCCCAATTTTCCGCTGCGGCTGATGTTGAAAGACATCCGCCTCGCGCTCGATGCGGCCAAGGAATCGCGCGTGCGGTTACCGGGACTCGAAGCGGTGGAAGAGGTATATGACGTTGCGGCCGAGGAAGGACAGGGGGATCTGGACTACGCTTCGACACTTACTTTGCTGGAGAAGTGGGCAGGCGTGGAAGTGACGGCCGCGGCATCCAAGTAGCCAGTTCTGGCGCGAGAACTGAATTAAGCGCGCCGTCGAATGTCGCTGCCAGTCGATGGCATGGAGACTTCCGGTGAGATTGCTATTTCCGCCCGGTCCATTCAGCCCGATGCTTGGATGCGGCTGAAGTCCGAAGGGCTGGCTACGGTTGCGGCGTCACCGACTTCAAATAGGCAACCACGGCCTCAGCATCGCTGCGGTCCATGCGGAATTGCGGCATGGGAAGGCGCAGACGATTGCCGGTGGTCCAAATGCCGGTGGTCAGCAGTTTGATCATGTCCGCGTCATCGGCGGGCACAGTGCCGCCAATCCGTGGCGCGCTGATCGGCCAGTCAGCATCGGGGCGCGCGGGCAGGTAGGGCACGGGACCGCCCTGGAGCCACCGCGTGCGGTCGAGATTTCCACTACTGTCGCGAGGGGTATGGCACTGTCCGCAGACGGCCACGCTCTCCACCAGATACTTTCCTCGCGCAACATCCCCGCCGGCGCTGGTCTTTTCGCTGGCGTGCTGTGTCTTACCATTTTGCGCAAAAGCCGCGGTGGTTCCGCAGGAAACCAGAGCGAGCGCGACGGCGGCTGCGAGTGACAAACAGGCAAGCCGCGAGAGCATTGAACTGCGAAACATTCTTTTCCAGAACTCTAATTTTGAAGACATGATTGGTACCCTTATTTGAGTTTGGCAGCGTCGCGATTCCATCCGCTAAATATTGTACGCTTCGANNCGAAAGGGCCAAGTTACTCGCAAGCGCTCCGGCTGGCGGGTTCGAAGCTTTCCATCTGCGCATCGCGCTGGGTACTGAAGCGACCGTCGGCGGTCTTTCCGTACTGCTCTTCTCCCGGACAATAGTAAAGCGCCGTATGCGAGTCGATCCACACCTGGATGCCCGGATCGCCCTGAAGGTGAACGGTGGGCGTGGNNGGGTGCATCGGCGATTCCGAGCATGATAAGCGCGCGTTGCCATGGACGAAGCGCGCGATGCCGGACCGTTCCCACCGCTGGCCACAACAGAGCCACCACGGCGACGATGACCGCCACCGTCAAATAGAGATCGGCGCGATGGAATTGCAGCTTCACGCGCCAGTCCGCAGAATGCGTCTCCGACTTTGTCGCGGCATCGGAGAGTGAAGCGTCTCCATTCCCGACGAATCCACCCTCGATCAAGTGTTCGTCCGGAAGTGACTGCACGATCAAATTGCATTCCTCGGGCGCGGGATCTTCTGTCTTCAAGCCTTCCCCGGACTTTGAGTCCGCGAAAGTCTTTGCTTGCTCGCTGTCTGTGAGAGCCTTGCGGGTGGAGTCGCCAAAATCGGGTGGGCGTTCGAGCCACGAGCCCTGCTCCTGGCTCTTCATCCACATCGATGCCCAGTTGCGCTGCAAGCGTTCTCCCGGACGAAACGGCTCGAGGCTGCAACTCTGGCAACGCGATTCTTCGTCGGGCTTCGGAGCGCCGCAATGCGGGCACACGCTACTGGCCTCAGGTTCGGGGCTCAGTTCCGGAAGCAACGCCAACTGCTCGGGGCTTTGGCGCGCTTTTTTCAGCTGAACGTTTTTTATCTGTTCGTTTCTTACCTGATCATTGTGTTCCTGGATGGTGAAGGCCGCCGCCAGCAATCCCTGAAAGGATTGCTCGTCGAGTGTCGGGGTTGACCGTGTCTGATTGGGACGGGTCGAAAGCATGATAGCGGAGGGAGAAAAACGATCCAGACTCCAGCTATTGTAGTGCAAGTCGAGACTGTGGGGAACGAAGAAAAGGCCGCTTTTGGGAGGGATTCCCATTCCCGGAGTCCGTTCTGGAAGCGCTTCATGAGAAATCTCTAAGATGCTTCGCAAGAAAAGCCTCCTTGCCGATCTAACTGCATGGTTCTAAAAGTCATTGCTCCGGAGCGAAGATTTGGCGAACAGCTTGCTTAGGTTGCAGGTGGGTCGCGACCCCAAGATTGAACGGAAGGAGCGGAACGAAAGCCAATGATTAATCTGAATGAAATCAAGATAACGCCGCGGGACCAGCAGGTGCTGCGTCTGCTCGTCCAGGGGTGCAGCAATAAAGAAATCGCGAGCCATTTAAACATCAGCCCGCGCACCGTGAAACAGCATCTGCGCACATTGTTCTTGCGCGCAGGTATCAAAGAAGGCCGGAAGCGGGTCAAGCTCGCTACCGCTGCCTTCATTAAGGAGCAGATGCCGCCATGCAACCCCGTGATCGGTTGACCGTGAAAGAAGTTCAAGTGGCGACCCTGGTCTGGCAGGGTCTCACCAACAAAGACATCGCCCGCGTGCTTATCACCAGCGAGCAGGTCGTCAAGAACTACCTGCGCACTGCCTTCGATAAGCTCGGAGTCTGGACCCGGCTTGAGCTAGCGCTCTACGTCGCCAGCCACGGCGGAGCGAACTGGCACGTGCAATTGGGAAGCGGCAACGGCCTGCTTTCGGCGGGCGCTGTCGAGTGGGCCGCTGCTGCGGGCGGCGACGCCGTCGCCTTCGCAGAAGCTGGTTCAAATGCAAAGCCGCAAGCAAAAGTGGCCGCGGCGGCCTCGGTAAGCACTCGCTAGATCCGGCATTGAGTTCGTGCGCTCTGCGATCCCAGCCGTAATTTCCCCAGGGCACGTTTTGGGGCTCGGACGACCCTGGTCCGAGCCCCACCTCAACTTGGCGCTAAAAGCTGCCTGCCTGTCCCCGAACATCCTGTCATGACCACGCGACGGAAACAGATTTCACATCCAATTCACTGCCGGACGGCGGATTCGCCCTTCTGGGCCGCGCTTCCTACTTCTCAAAGGCGCGTGTTTTCATAGAAATAGACCACACCGATTCTTCCGCAACCGCCTTCATTGAGCGCGTACCGCCTTTCCCTCCCCGGTAATCAAATTGCTCACTTGGATGTGGACTCGTTCGTTTGGGCGTACCGCTTCTGTGCGCGATTCGTTCCGAGTTTCTTTCGCGATCTTGGTGTCACGATCTTTTCCGGACCTGACTGGGGTGGGTATGGCTTACAAGGACATTTTCTGGATGGCCTGCGATTCGATGGAGCAACTGCGGGCCGAATACGGGCCGTTCCACACCCGCGAAGAAGCCGAGGTCGAAGCCCGCAAACTCGGCTTTGGATACCTGCTCCGCTACGAACACATTCTTGGTCCGGACGATGAGCTGGAAGAAGTACGCTGCGTATTCCTCGAACTCCCGCTTCAAATGCAGCTCGAAACGCGAACCCCGCAGGCCTCTCCGAAGGACGGCGTCACCTTTCATACCCGCTGCGCCAGCTGCGGAGAAGCCGCTGTGCACGAAACGTGGTGGATGGCCGAGGTTTGGGCCGACATCCACGAATTCGAACATACTCGCCACAAGGTCCGCTTGTTCGAGCACGCTCGTGGAGAGGGCCTCAAGGAAATTGCCGGCTGGCGCGAAAGCGCCGCCTAGAACAAGTCTCGAACCAGGAAGAGCGCGCCCAGGCCGAAACGGTCATCGCAAATCGGCCGCAAAACGACCGGCAGACGCCGACATCAGGGACCGATCAGCGAGCGGAGTTAGGTAACCCCAACCACAGTCATTGTTAGCGCTAGCTCCAATTTCGGCGAGAGAATCTACGCCGCAGCGGCCCGGCGATCGCGACCAATCCCGTCACCAGCAACGGCAACGTGGAAGGTTCAGGAGCCGTCAAGCTTCCCTTATAGGCCAGGTAGGTGGATCCTGTCATCGCCCCTCCGCTCAA
>PMSZ01000019.1 GCA_003168235.1 Acidobacteriaceae bacterium | reverse complement strand
AATGGGCGGCGAGAGGGGGCTCGGCGCGAAGGTGGGTCAGTTCGTCTCGATGGTCGCGAGTGAAGTCAGGAGCCAGGTGCTTCCGGGTTGCGGCCACTTTATTCCTGAAGAGCGCCCCGACGCTGTGGTCGACCAGGTGCTGCGGCTCACTGCATTGTCAGGACCTGTGAACTGATGAAACCGATCAGTCCCCCAAAGTTTAAGACGAGATCGCCAACGCCCTTCGTGATAGGAGAAATTCTTAATGGATGTGAATGCCACCCCTTTTCGGAAATTGAAACGAAGACCCGTCACGGCGACATGGTTCGTGCCGATGTTTATATTACAAGATTGGTCGCGTGGATTGAGTCGCGACCCATTCAAACCACAAGAGCGAGGTATGTATGCAAGACGTGAAGAGCCTTACCGACGCGGGTGACTTCGGCAGTTTCGGCCGCTATGAGGAGGTTTCGGTATCTCAGATGGGGCCTGAGATGAAGGGAGCTTATGACTACACGATGCAATTGCGCGGAATCGTCCCCGGACCGCATAAGATCTGGCTGGCCAATGCAACACTTTCACGGACGATCGTTCCCATCGGAGAGTATTACCAAAAGCAATCTATTCTCACCAGGGCCGAGATCGAAATCGTCATAGTGCTCACGAATGCGCGATGGCATTCCGCGTACGGCACCTATGAGCACGAAAAGATTGCGGACAGACTTGGGCACATCCCTGCAGAGACAACGGAACACCTTATAGTGGGGCTTCCGACAGAGTTCAGCGATACCCGACAGCAAGTCGTTTACGAGCTCGCTAGTGCGCTGGTGCAGCCGCGCATTGTGCCAGTGGGGCTGTACAAGCGGGCCAAAGAAGCCCTAGGGGATGCTGGCCTGGTGGATTTGGCTGTGTTGATCGGTTGGTTCACGATGGTCAGCATGACCCTGAATGCATATGACGTGCCGGCGAACGCAACCGGTCTGGATCAGTAACGTTTTCTCGGAACGCACCAGAGGTGAAAGATGTCCAATCTCGAACATGGCTTGGGCGGCAGACTGCCGCTCTTGGAGCCGGAGAAGCTGCAATCAAAGCAACGCGAGCTTTACGGCAAGATCAACTCGGATGTTGTCCCGCTAGCAGCGGCGGCGGGCTTTGAGGGCAGAGACGAGCAGGGTCATTTGATCGGCCCCTTCAATGCGACCCTGTATAGCCCGGAGATATGCGGCAGCTTCCTCGCACTGCAGAAGATAGAAGAGGAGCAAACCCACTCTCTCGAAAAGAACGCGCCAGGTTGTGATCCTCACGGTGGGCTCTGTCTGGAAGGCGCCCTATGAGTTGTATGCACACTCCGCCGTAGCGGCGAAGGTCGGCCTTACAAAGGAACAGATTGATTCGCTCGTCTCCGGACAGATTCCCTAGACGAATTGCTTGCACAGGGATTCACATATCACCTTGTTTCCGCACACACGGTGGATGATGTGAGTTACGCGGCCGCGCGAGAAGTCTTTGGCGATCAGGGTTTAGTGGAAATGCTGGTACTCATCGGCTGCTACCTCAGCGTTTGCGCATTGCTGAATGCATTTGCTGTTCCGGCTCCGAACGCAATGCCGAAGACAAACAAGGAGGATGTGCAATGATCTCGATTGAACAAGCAAAGCTGGAAGTTGTGGCCGAATTTTCCAAAGGTTACTTTCTTGAAAACTTGGCGATCCGAGCCGACGGCTCCATTTTGGTCTCGGCAATGAATAAGAGCGAACTCTGGTACATACCCGCCCTTGCAAGCTCGTTGCCTGTTAAGCCCGTCCTCGTACATACCTTCGACCTAATGACGCTGAACATCGTTGAGACAGCAGAAGAGGACGTCTTCTACCTCACCGCGTCGAACGTGTATACGACACGTGTTTCACATCTCTATCGCCTTGACTTTCGAGGCGGGGAGCCAGGCGACACGCTCCGGCCTGAGCTTCTGTTGGAGTTCCCTGAGCCCAAGGTCGGCATGAATGGCAGTTGCTTGGTCGCGCCGAATGTGTTGTTGGCGGCAGGAGCAACGTCACTCATATGGAGGGTGGACCTCCCCACGGACGGCACCCCTGCATCCGCTCGTGTCTGGATGGAGCATGACAACATGAAGATGCGGCCGGGTGAGAAGAAACCAGAGCAGCCAGGCGTCAACGGAATCCCGTACGCCGCACGCAGCGGATATCTGTACTACACGTCAACATCACAGCAGCTGATGATGCGCGTTCCCGTGAATCAAGAAACGCTGGAGCCTGCAGGGTTGCCGGAGTTCGTGGCTGGGGGCCGGTACTGGGATGACTTTGTGCTCGACGAAGAGGCTGAAATTGCCTACGTCACGACCCATCGTGAAAACACGATTGATCACGTGCTGATGCGGGCGGACGGTAACCGTGCGGGGTTCACGGTCGCGGCTGGTAATCCTTTCACCGAAACGCTGGTCGGCCCCTCCAGCGGCGTCTGGAGACGCGGCCCGGGCGACTACGGGCGCGTGGCCTACTTCACAACTGACGGCGGCACTGCGCAATCTCCAGACGGTGTTTCCCGAACGGCGAAGTTGCTGAGAGTGACCTTTCCCCGCGTTGATGTAAATCGATACGAATGAAGCGCCCGGCCGACGTCGGTCACTGGGCGCATCGCGAGGCGCCCGATGCTACCAGTACACTGCTGCTGGTTTTTTTGCGTGGGCTGCATTCGTCAGATTGACAAGTTGCAAGCTCCACGCTCGCTCACTTTTTATCTCAAACAATCTCAAACATAGGAGTTCGTCATGATCAAGAATCAGGTGACACGTCGTATCGATGTGCTTGGCTCACAGATGAGTT
>PMSZ01000506.1 GCA_003168235.1 Acidobacteriaceae bacterium | reverse complement strand
TCCGTGCCTTCGTGTACGCTGCTGTACGAAGGCCCCGTCATATTGTTGTGCGAATACCCGAAGCGAAAACTCACACGCGACTGCGGAAGCAGCGTGAGGTCGCCATCGCTCATGCGTCGCGTCGTATCGAATAAATGAGGCGAGTTGAGGGCCGGAATCGACGGCGTGGAAGTTGGGGGATTCAGTGGATTCGCCAGCAAATCATAGTCGGAGAAATTCTGATCGCGACGAAAACTTCCTTGCAAGTCGTACCACTTGTGCTTGTCCGCTCTCAGGCGCAAAGCGTTATTGGGATCGCCTCCCCATCCAAAACTGTTGAGGTAGAGATCGTCAAACAGGAAGCCCTGGTGATCGAGCGATTGCATGGTAAGCGTCTGGTCAAGTATTCGCGGGCCGCTCTGCAGATTCACCAGCGTATCGTACATATCGGTGCTGCCGGTCACGCTGCTGGAGCGATAGCCCAGTTCGACCGAGGAGTGAATCTGGTATCCGCCGCTGTTGATGCCATCCTGGACTGGCGCCGCAGGAGTCGGACTCGCAGTGGAGGTTTGAGCGACTAATGTTTCGCATGATAACGCGACGATTGCGCACAAGAACGCAGCTCGAGCGATCGCGATCCGGCTCTTACAACGACGATAGACGAATTTTGTCTGCAGCTCCATCGGTAACCCTACTTGAAAAACACATCGCTGAAGTTGGAACCATGAATCTGGGTGTGACACATGGTGCAGGCCTGATATTTCGCGGACTGATTGTGTACAGGACCGATCGGGCCGCCGGCCGTCAACGTGGTCGAGAAAGTGTGGCACCGCAGACAGAGCATGTTCACCGGCATCACATTCAGCAGTCGAGGATTAGTCGAGCCGTGAGGCGTGTGGCAACTGGTACAGCCTTCGGTTTTCACGGGCACGTGTTCGTAGACGAAGGGGCCTTGTTTATCGGCGTGGCATTTGTAGCAAATGAAATCGCCGCTCGGCAGGCTCCGAACTTGCCGCACGATTCCTGTTCCATGCGGATTGTGGCAGTCGCTGCATCGCACCAGGCCCTCGTTAACGCGGTGATGATACGGCTTGGCAAAATCCGCCTTGGCCGAGACATGGCATCCATAGCACAACTTCGGTTGCTCCTGGACGAGAAGGAACTCTTTTTCCTGGGCGTGATGGGGCGAGTGGCAGTCGAGACATCCGATATCGTTACTGGAGTGGGTGGATTGGGTGAAATGCGATTGTTCGTGAGCTTCGCCGTGGCAACTTAGACAGCGAGCGCTAGTCTCCTGCCGCGACTTTCCCTCGAAAACGAATATCTTGGTTTTGTCGCCGCCACCGGCCACGTGGTCCGCTCCGGGACCGTGGCAACCTTCGCAGCCTTGGTGGGAGGGACCGCCTTTGGTGTCGAGGGTAGTCTTCCAGTGTGGTGTTTTCGCCCAGCTGTTATAGATTTCCTCGTGACAGGTCTTGCAGGTCTCCGCACCCACGTACTTAGACACGTCAGGCGAAGCTGCATTGACTACAGATGAACCAGCGGATTTCGCATCCTTTGCAGGAACCGGCGGCGCCGCCTGGCTAGAAGAATAAGTGGCGACGGAGAGAAACAAGACTGAGAATGCAAAAACTCGGGAGGCCCTGGAATCTGTCGGCATCAGCACGTCCCCTCGATCATCGCGGCTTGTGAAGAATGCGTAACAAAGTCTTGGCTTGCGGCTTTAATATCTCCGCCTGTCTCGTCCATCGGGCCATAACTGTTCGAAGACTCTCCAAAAACACATCAGTCTATGGCGCGTGGTTACAGCTTGACTGGTCAATATTGCACACCTTCAAGAAAAGCAGACCGTTTCATGACTTGACCAATCTTTACTTGACCAATCTTTCGGCATCGCGCGGCAGGGCTCAAGCTTAAAGTGTGAGATTAGCCCCAAAGTTTTGAAGCCTCATTCCCGTTATTGAACTATTCCCAGGCCCGCATCAACTTTCAGCATCTCTCCGGCATCCCCCACCCAAATGAAGATGATGTCAAGTAATGTCGTACCCGCGCAGTTATCAGGGAAAAGCCGTGCTGGTCGTGCTGAACATGTCAGCCGTTCCGCGGAACGCAACTTTTAAACTTAGTGGCCAGGGATTTTCCGCGTTTTACTTGCCGACGATGTTCACGAAATCTCAAGACATAGCGGCGTTACTTCCTTGCGTGAGGCTTCTCCTCGGGTTGCGGTTTCGGCGCAGGCTTCGATTGCGGCCCAGGTTTTCCTTCCTTTGCAGGACGCGCCGATGGCTGGCTCGGTTTTGCGGGTCCGGGCGCGGGTCGATTCGGCTTCGCTTGGTCGGGCTTAGTCGGACTCGGCGCGGGATGGTTTGTCCCCGGTCGATTAGTTCCCGGCCGATCCGATCCTGGCTGAGCCCCCGGGCGACCAGGGTTTGCAGGCTTTTCCGGTTTCGGCGTCGGCTTAGTGTCACCGGGCGTGGTCGGACGACCTGGCCTGGATGGATTCGTCGCTCCGGGTTTCTCTGGTTGCGGTTTCGGTCGATTCGGCGGCGTCGGTCGCGGATTGCTCGGTTTGGAAGGATTATTCGGTCCTGGCTTATTGGGACCGGGTCGATTCGGACCGGGTTTAGTTGGAGCTGGCTTGTTCGGCGGACCTGGCTTTACAGGGTGAATTGATGGCCTACCTGGACGATTTCCCGGCCCCCAAGGTGGACGATTCGGTCCCGGCCTATTTCCCGGTCTTGGCGGCTGGTATCCGCGGGGACGATAGCGCCAATTGCCTCCATATCCCGGCCGATTCGCCCAGACAATTGGTCGCGGACGATACCAGGGTCGCGGCGGACGATAAGGGTTCGCCCAACCACCCCAATATCCGTGGTTGTAATAAGCGCGGCGTGCTCCCCAATTCCATCCCCACCCGCCCCAGGTCCAGGGATGATCGACTAGCAGCGCGCCAATTCCGATTCCTATTCCAAAGGTGACTAACGAAGGGCCGCCGCCGACATAGACCACCGTCGGATCGTATTGCGGCACATAAACGATCTGCGGATTGACCGGTTGGATTACATAGATCGTTTGGCCCGGCGCCTGTTGCACCACGACCTGCTGCTGCGCAGTGGTCTGTAGCGTGCCCGCTCGATAGGCTTGGTCGCGCAAGCGTTGGATCGAAGCCGAGACTGCTCCCTGATCGGCAGAAAAGGCGGCGCCGATCGCGGCATAGTCGTCGATGTTCTGGGCCATCATGTCGAGCACGCCCGGAAAATTCACCAGCGCAATAAACGCCGGATCAAATCCCTGTTGTTGCGCTGCATCCGTCAGTGCGACATCGGTGAGTCCCGAGTTTTGCGCCAGCCAGTTGTCGACATCCAAGATTTCCTGAGGATTGGTTGATGCCGTAGTGATCTGGGACAGTAGCGAGTCAGGATAGAGCGCGACGGGTGCCAGCAACTGGTCGAGTTCCGCCGCAGTGGGAATTGCGGCCTGCGCCAAAAGCAGAGGCGCGAACTGTGGCCAAATGACCAAAGCGACTAATAGAAGGATCGATGCGAACTTCGATTTCTGCCTCATAAGAATACCTCTCGAGGGAAGGGGCGAAAGCGCGCCGCCATTGTAGCAGACAACCCAAGCCAGTTGTCCCAGGGATGCAGGCGCTGCTGCGGTTACTGGAGTGGAGGTGACAGCAGCCCGTCGAAAGTTGTGCCTAGAAACTTCCCCTGAGCATCGAACTTCCACGTGAATATCGCACTTCCAGCGCGGGCGCAGGCGTGGCAGCCATTGCGCAACGGATACTCCAACACGAACTGGCTTCCACCATTCGGTCCCGCTTGCGGCGTGGGCCACGTCTTGCCGTCACGATCGCCGGGCCACAAATTCACCTGGGGAAATTGCCCTTTGAGATCATGAAACTGAGAACTTTGTTCCATCGTCTTCGTGTCGAGCAGTTTCAGATCTTCGAGGTTGACGATGGACGGCCGTCCATTCACCAATAAGAGACCATTGTTGGTATTTGCGCGCAAGGGGTAAGTAACCCACGCGAAGGCCAGTGATCCCTGGCTTTGAAAACCAGTCATGACGCCGAAATCGCCGTGGCTTTGCTGATGGAGTTCGCGGGTAAAGCTTACGGCGGCGACGGGGGCACCGGCCTTGGCCATTTGGCCGATGAGGCATTCGATTTTGCTGGATTGGCAACTCGTGGGAGCAGTCGCTAGAAATTGCGGAGATATCTGCCACACGGCGGAGGCATCAATCTTTGGGGGAGCGGTCTGCGACTGAGTCGTTGCGCATCCCGCCAGGGAGACCACCGCGAAAAGCCAATGGACATTCATCATTTCTTATCCCGTAGCCAGTAGTCTACACGCCAGCGAAATCGTAAGTCTCATCACGTACTCGGCTTTAGCCTGCTTCGGAACTGCAGTATCCGCGTCTGCGTCAGTCTAAAACTTCCGGGTCCACTGTTTCGGCCAACGCTCCACTACGACCTTCTCTTGGGTGAAGAACTCTATCGCGTCCCGGCCTTGACCGTGGAGATCACCGAAGAAACTCTTGCGGGCACCGCTGAAGGGAAAGAAAGCCATCGGTGCAGCGACGCCTACGTTGATACCGACGTTGCCGACTTCTACCTCATAGCGAAACTTGCGCGCATGCGCGCCGCTCGTAGTGAACAGCGAAGCCATGTTGCCATACTCTCCGGCGTTCACCAACGCGATAGCGTCATCGATGTTCTCCACATGATGCACGCTCAAGACCGGTCCGAAGATTTCGGTGTGCGCCACCTCGCTCGCGGCGGGCAGTCCTTCGATGACGGTCGGCCGCACGAAAGAACCCTTCTCGAATCCCGAGATTTTGGCATTGCGTCCGTCGACTACTGCGCGGGCGCCTTCGCTAATCGCTTTCGCGATCAAGCCTTCAATTCGCGAGCGGCTCTCGCCGGTAATGACCGGTCCCATCTGCACCGTTTCATCTAACCCGTTTCCGGTGACGCGACTCGCAGCCTTCTCGCGGATAGCATCTGAGAACGGCCTCCCGGCTTCGCCCACGGTGATCGCCCATGACGCCGCCAGGCAACGTTGTCCGGCACAACCGAACGCGCTGTCGGCAACGATCTCAGACGTCGCTGCCAAATCCGCGTCAGGTAGCACAACCACGGGATTCTTCGCCCCACCCGCGCACTGGGCGCGCTTACCGGCGGCGGCAGCGCGTCCGTACACGTAATTTGCCGTCGCACTGGAGCCGACGAAACTGATCGCTCTAATCGTCGGGTGATCGAGGAGGGCGTTGACCACATCGCGACCGCCATTCACCAGATTGACCACGCCTGAGGGCAACTTCAGCTTCTCGATCAGGGCAAAGACTTGTTGCATTGCGAGCGGCACGCGCTCCGACGGTTTTATGACTATCGTATTGCCACACGCCAGGGCATACGGCAAAAACCAGAACGGAATCATGGCCGGGAAATTAAAGGGCGCGATGATGGCGCATACTCCCACTGGTTGCCGGATCATGATCTCGTCGATACCGGCGGCGATATCCTCGGAGTTATAACCCTGAATCAGTACGGGCGTGCCGCAAGCTACCTCGACGTTCTCGATGGCGCGCCGCAGCTCGCCGCGCGACTCGGCCAGCGGCTTGCCCTGCTCGAGCGTCATGATGTGCGCCAGCTCGTCGGTGTGCTCGAGGATCAGGTCNNTCGCCGCGCGACTCGGCCAGCGTCTTGCCGCATTCCATGGTGACGGTGCGGGAAATATCTTCGAAGTTGTCTTCGAGCAGCGTCTTCAACTGGAACAGGAACTGTATCCGCGCTCCGACAGGAACGCGGCGCCATTCGGGCAAGGCTTTGGCGGCGGCTTTGGACGCTTTGTCCACGTCGGCGGCGGAAGAAAGCGGAACACGGCCCAGCTCCTCGCCGGTAGCAGGGTTGATTACAGGAAGATGCTCCGAAGCGGTGGCATCGCGCCACTCGCCTTCAACATAGTTTCGTATGGCTTGATTCATGTGAATTAGGGGTCTACTTGATCGCTGGAATTGTGTACACGGCAGCGCATTGTGCCGCATCGCTTGATGTGAAACAGATTCAACTCCAGCTGGTGTTGTTGGCAACTGGTCCAAATCTGGCGCATTCTTCACGCGATCATTATTACAGATAGCAAGCACTTAACATATTATGGAAAGATTCGATGCCGATATTCGAAGGCCAAACCGATTTGCCACGTCGAGCCTTTCTCAAAGCCGCGCCGCTGGGATTGCTGGCGCTGCCGCAACTAGTGTCCGCCATATTGTCGCGAGGACAAAGGGCCTTTCAGGAACCCATCGCGATTCCGTTTGAGCGATCAGATGAAGCACTTCTCGACGAGGTGGAACGTGCTGCCTTTAGTTTCTACTGGAGCGAAGCCAGCAGCGCGACTGGACAGGTCCGCGACCGCGCGCGGATGAATGGCGACGAGACTCGCCGGGTGGCGAGCATCGCGGCGACCGGGTTCGGGCTTACGGCTTTGTGCATTGCCGACTCGCGCGAGTACGCCAAGACGGCCGAGATTGCTGGACGAGTGCGGCAGACGCTTCGGTTTCTGAAGCAGAAGCTGCCCAACGAGCATGGTTTTTTCTATCACTTCATCGATCTTGAGTCGGGAGAACGAGCCTGGAAGTGCGAACTATCGTCGATTGATACTTCCCTTCTTCTTTGTGGCGTGCTGACGGCACGGCAGCATTTCAACGATGCCGAGATTCAGGATCTTGCTACCGCGATCTACGAGCGAGTCGATTGGCCGTGGATGTTGAATGGCGGGGAAACCTTCTCCATGGGATGGAAGCCCGAAGGCGGATTCCTGCGATCGCGCTGGAGCCACTATTGCGAACTCATGATGATTTACCTACTCGCATTGGGTTCGCCTACGCATCCTGTGCCGGCCGATACCTGGAAGGCGTGGACGCGGCCGAAGGTGAAGTTTGGGGAGTTTGAGTACATTTCCGGACACGATCCTTTATTTACGCATCAGTATTCGCAGGCTTGGTTTGACTTTCGCCGCAAGCGCGACGCGTATGCGAATTATTTTGAGAATTCGGTCACGGCCACCAAGGCGCACAAGAGTTTCTGCCTTTCCCTGCGCGGCGAATTTCCCGATTACAGCGAGCAGCTTTGGGGGATTACGGCTTCCGACTCGGCAACGGGCTATCAGGCTTGGGGAGGGCCTCCACGGCTGGGAAGGCTGGATGGCAGCGTTGTTCCGTGCGCTGCTGGGGGTTCGCTGCCGTTTCTGCGCGAGGATTGCATGCTGGTGCTGCGGAACATCCGTGAACGCTATCCGAAGGCTTGGGGGCGATATGGCTATGTCGACGCGTTTAATCCGCTGACTGGCTGGTACGANNGCGCGGTCTGGTTTCGTCTGGGAGACGTTTATGAAGAATAAGGATGCGCAGCGAGGGATGGAGAGAGCTGGATTCGGGCGTTGAGAGAGTGGTCGCGGTGATGCCGAGAACGCATCCGACTGCTGGTACTCCCCCTAGTGCGGTCTTTTATAATCATCGAGTTAGCGAACAGCCCTGTCGCTAGGTCTTTGAGGAATAAGGACTTA
>PMSZ01000377.1 GCA_003168235.1 Acidobacteriaceae bacterium | reverse complement strand
GATGGCATCGATGTGGCGTTGGTACGTATGGACGGGCGCACCCACGCCAGTTTCGAATTGCTCGGGCACGCCGAACACCCTTATCCAAAGAAGGTCCGCACAGCCGTGCTGGCCGCGATGAACGCTTCGCAAGCCAGCGTGGCCGATCTCTCGCGGTTAAACTCCCTGCTCGGTGAACTTTATTCCGATGCCGTGCTCGCAACAGAGCGGCAGTTTCGCGTAACAGTTGGTCTTGTCGGCTGCCATGGACAAACGCTCTACCATCAAGGCGAGGCGCTGTGCTTTCTGGGGCGCAAGCTGGCCGCCACATGGCAAACCGGAGAAGCAGCGATCATCGCGGCGAAAGTGGGCGCACCGGTGATCTCCGATTTTCGTCCCGCCGATATGGCGGCGGGAGGCAAAGGCGCGCCGCTTGTGCCGTTTCTGGATTATCTTCTCTATCGCGATCGGCGGGTGGCACGCATCGCGCAAAATATTGGCGGCATCGCAAATCTTACGGCAATTCCGGCGGGTGCATCCGTTGGCCAAGTGCTTGCATTTGATAGCGGCCCGGGCAACATGGTGATCGATGCGGCGATGGAAGAGCTTTTCGGCAAACGCTACGACCGCGACGGGAAAGTCGCAGCCTCAGGAAGCGTGCTGGATGACGTTATCACGCAATTGTTACGCGCGTCTTTCTTTCGACAGAAGCCTCCGCGAACCGCCGGCCGTGAAGAGTTTGGCCGCGAATATGTGGGACGATTCCTCGAGCTCTGCCATGGCGCTCGCAAGCCAGACATCATAGCGACGGCGACGGCTCTCACTGCGCGGTCGATTGCTGAAGCGATCCAACGCTTTGTGCTGCCGCAGTTCAAGGCTCGACAATTCGATGCTCGGCGGCGCGGCGGCCGGCAGCGTGAACAGCAACTGATCGTCTCCGGCGGAGGCGCAAGAAATCCGACGCTGATGGCCATGTTGCGCGATGCAATCGCACCGCTGGGAATCAGTCTGCACTTCTCCGAGGAATTTGGCATCCCGGCGGAGGCCAAGGAGGCGGTTGCTTTTGCGCTGCTCGCGCATGAGACCTGGCACCGGCGGCCGGGCAACGTGCCATCGGCTACGGGAGCGAAGCGGCCCGCGATCCTGGGAAAGATTTCGTATGCGTGAAGGCGGAGTGCCGATACGAACTAGAAGCAGGTCCTTCGGTCTGCTGGGGATAACAACTCTTTGTAGAACAGCGGTATTACTTTTGTTGGTCAGCGTGTGCCTGATTCCGCTTCTCTCCTGCACACAGCCTCCCGACCCTAACATGCTGGTGATGATCATTGAGAGCAGCCCGGCGAATCTCGATCCGCGAGTTGGTATCGACGGCCAGTCGGAGCGTATTGACGAACTCCTGTTTGACGCTCTGCTGACGCGCGACGAGCATTTCAACGTTCAGCCGGGACTCGCCGAACGCTGGGAAAATCCCGACCCGCTGACCTATGTCTTTCATTTGCGTCGCGGCGTTCGATTCCACAACGGGCAACTTCTCACGTCTCGCGACGTGAGGTGGACTTTCGATTCGCTGCTGCAGGGCAAGATTCGCAGCACGAAATCGGCGGCGTTCCGGTTCGTGAATACCATCGATATTCCCGACGACTTCACCGTCGTATTTCATCTGAAAGAACCGTACGCAAGTCTGCTCTGGAATCTTTCAGAAGGAGCCATCGGGATCGTCCCCTACGGGGCGCTCGACGAGATCACGCGGCTGCCCATCGGATCGGGGCCATTCAAGTTCGTTAGCGCGGAGCAGGACAAGGAAGTGGTGATAGAACGCAACGATGCATATTGGGGAACGAAAACTTCTCTTTCGCGTGTGCGCTTTGCGGTCGTACCTGACCCGACCACGCGGGCGCTCGAATTACGCAAGGGCAGCGCGGACGTGGCCATCAATGCGCTCGCGGCCGACACGATTGTGGCTCTAGAAAATGTGCCGAATCTGCGGATCGAACGCGGGCCCGGCACCATACTCTCCTACCTGGCTTTTAATACTCGCGACCCGTTGCTGCGAGACGTGCGAGTGAGGCAGGCGATCGCCAGCGCCGTAGATCGCGGGCCGCTGCTTCAATATATCTGGCGTGGGTTCGCTGAACCCGCGTCAAGCGTGCTCCCCGTCCAAAGCTGGGCTTACGACGCGAATGCGACTGGGTTTACGTACGATCCGGAAAAGGCCAACCACATCCTCGATGCGGCCGGGTATCGATTGCAAAATGGCGTTCGCTTTCATCTCACGATGAAAACCTCCACCGAGGAATCCACGCGGCTGTTGGCGGCGGTGTTGCAGCAACAATTGCGCAAGGTTGGGATTGCGCTCGATATTCGAACTTTTGAGTTCGCCACATTTTTTGCCGACGTCACGCGCGGCGCTTTTCAGCTTTATTCGTTGCGTTGGATCGGAGGCAATGAGGACCCCGATATTTTTGAAACGTTCGATTCTGAGCGTTTTCCTCCCAAAGGAACTAACCGCGGCTTTTATTCCAATCCGCAAGTCGATTACCTGATCGCCGAGGCGCGCCGCGAGACTGACCAGAATGTGCGAAAGCGGCTCTATGATCGGGTTCAGGAAATCCTGGCGCGAGATGTTCCATACATTAATCTCTGGTACTTCGACAACGTGCTCGTACATACACGACGTGTACGGAACGTGACCCTGAACCCATCGGGGAATTACGACTTTCTCAAAACCGCCGAAATCGCCAACCAGTAGCCGGATTTCAACGTGGTAACATCGAAACTTCGGTGCATGCTGCAAAAGTCCGGAGCGTGTTCACTGAGACACAGACCTATCACTCGAGACCAGCACGTTGAAAATTCTTTTTATTGGCGACATCTTCGGCCGTCCGGGGCGCGCGATCGTAAAGGATCGGCTCCCCGAGTTGCGCGAGAAATATGCGGTCGATCTGGTGATCGCCAACTGTGAAAATGCGGCCGCTGGCTTTGGGATCACTCCTCCGCTGGCTGAGGAACTTTTCGATCTCGGCATCGATGTGATGACCACCGGCAATCATGTCTGGGACAAACGCGAGATCATCGACTACTTCCAGATGGCGGACGGCAATCCGCACAGTCCCGCGCGCCGACTGCTTCGCCCCGCCAATTTGCCGCAGAACCTGCCGGGATGGGGAGTCTATGAAGGTCAGAAGAATGGCGTCGCTTATGCCGTCGTGAATCTACAGGGACGCGTGTTCATGGGGTCGTCTGACGATCCGTTTCGTTATGCCGACCGGCTTCTCGATCAGCTCAACGCGGGGGCTAAGCCGAGAATCGTCTTCGTCGATTTTCACGCTGAGGCTACGTCCGAGAAAGTCGCGTTTGGTTGGTATCTCGACGGACGTGCGACAGCCGTCGTCGGCACGCACACTCATATTCCGACCGCCGACGAGATCGTTTTACCGAAGGGCACGGCCTATATCACCGACGTCGGTATGACCGGGCCCTACAACAGCGTTATTGGTGTAAAGAAAGAACTGGTAATCGAGAAGTTTCTCAGCGGGATGCCTTCCCGCTTCGAAGCGGCCACCAATGACGTTCGCCTGTGTGGCGTGGTGGTGGACTGCGATGACAAATCCGGCCGCGCCACAGCTATCGAGCGGGTACTGGTGCGCTGAGGCGTCGACGTCCTTGTGGATGTCAATCTGGAAAGGCAGAGACTGGGCAAGCCCCGTCTCTACCGATGGCATTGAACTCCCGTTACGACCGTAGGTCCCTATCGAGTATTTCTCTTGCAAGACAGCGTACGGCGGGCATTCTATAGTAGTCATATGCGTTGGCTGGCGGTGGGAGTCTGTCTTTTGGCGGTCGGAGTGTGCTCAGCAGACG
>PMSZ01000556.1 GCA_003168235.1 Acidobacteriaceae bacterium | reverse complement strand
GTGGAGGAAAACCAGCCGGCTGGAGCGCGCTTCATCGTGGAGCTTCCGCTGGTTCCTGACTCCGCGCTGGCCGCGGTCACGGCGCAGCATGCATAAAATTCTCATCGTTGACGACGAGACCGGCATTCGTGAATCGCTCGAGGGAGTGCTGGCCGACGAAGGCTACGAAGCTGCAACGGTTGCGAGCGGGGAAGAGTGCCTCAAGCTGCTGCGGCGCGAGCACAGCTATGAAGTGGTGCTGCTCGATATCTGGCTGCCCGCCATGGATGGCCTGGAGACACTGGAAAGAATCCGCGAGATGGATAACCCTCCCGAAGTGATCATGATCTCGGGCCACGGCACGATTGAAACTGCCGTGCGCGCCACCAAGCTCGGAGCTTATGATTTCGCTGAAAAACCCCTCTCCCTCGATAAAACCCTCATCCTGGTAAAAAATGCCATCGATGCCCGCCGCCTGCGCCATGAGAATCTCGACCTCCGCAAGCAACTGCAATCGAAGAGCGTCATCGTCGGCGACAGCGTTCCCATGAAGGCCTTGCGCCAGCAGATCAATCTCATGGCCCCCACCAACGGACGCGTGCTGATCTACGGCGAATCGGGCACCGGCAAAGAACTCGTCGCCCACGCCATTCACATGCAAAGCTCGCGCAAAGACGAGATGTTTGTCGAAATGAACTGCGCCGCTATTCCCGAAGACCTGATCGATAGCGAACTGTTCGGCCATCGCAAATCGTCGTTTCCCGGAGCCACCGCCGACAAAGAAGGCAAATTTCAAAAGGCTGATCGCGGAACTTTATTTCTCGACGAAGTCGGCGACATGAGTCTGAAAACGCAGTCGAAGGTCTTGCGCACCCTTGAGCAGCAGCGCTTCATCCCTGTCGGAAGCGACGATCCCGTCACTGTCGACGTGCGCGTAATCGCGTCTACCAATAAAGATCTTGAAGAAGAAATCGCCAAAGGAAATTTTCGCGAGGATCTCTTCTATCGCCTCAACGTCGTCCCCTTTGTCGTTCCGCCACTGCGCGAGCGCAAAGAAGACATCCCTTTATTTGCTCGCCACTTTCTCAAGGAGTTCGCCTCCGCCTACGGCCGCCGTCCCCGCGAAATTACCGATGACGCCATCGATTCCCTGATGCGCTACGCGTGGCCGGGCAATGTGCGTGAGCTGCGCAATGTGATCGAGCGCATCGTGATCATGAACCCCACCACAACCCGCTTCGAGCGCAAACATCTGCCACCGCTCGTGCATCGCGACGGTACGCGCCGCGTCGCCGGCGCCGAGGGCTCCACGCTGCACCAGGCCAGAGCGGCCTATGAACGCGACTACATTCTAAAAAAGTTGGATGAAAACCACGGCAACGTCAGCCGCACCGCCGAAGTCCTCGGCCTTGAGCGCAGCCACCTGTATCGCAAAATGAAAAGTTTGGGAATTGCAGCAAAAGAGTAGCAGGCCAGGTCTCAGGTGTTAGGTCTCAGGTGTTTTCAGGTATCAGGAAAATCCCAGATCTGCCGAAGTCGAGGCCTTTCCTGCGACCTGACACCTGAGACCTATCTCTTCAGCATATGAATTTCCGTCCCGTTCTTGTGAAACTGGACTTCATCCATCAGCTGATTGATCAGGTAGATTCCGCGTCCGTGATTGGAGTAGATGTTCTCTTCGTGCAGCGGGTCGGCGATCTTTGCCGGATCAAATCCCGGCCCCGGATCGCGCACCACAATCAGCACCCCGCGCCGCTCGTCGCAAGCCACGTCGCATTCGATGATTTTCGAGGCGTCGTTCTTCGCCCCATGCACCACCGCATTCGCCAGCGCTTCGGTCAGCGCCAGCTCGATGTGGTCTTCGCTCCCCGGAGCGCACCCCATTTCCCGCACCACGCTCATCACGCTGCGCACCACCGGGTCCACCGCGTCGCGGTCGCCCGCGAGCGTCACGCTCAGCTTGAGGTCGAGCTTCTGCGCCGCAAAATCACACGATAGCTGGTGCTTCTTGTCTGAAGATGAGGAGAATTCCGCCATAAGTGGCTTTGGGCTCTGCTTCCAGCCCTGCCCCTTAACTAGGATGCAGGAAGGCGCTGACAAATTTTAGGGATTTAACGCCCCAGATGCAAACGTTATTTGGATCATGTCTAACTGTCACCGCAAACGGCGCCGTCTTAGCCCCTCTCAACCGCCCCTCTCAGCCGTCGCCTAACTATTTGAAACCATGCCCTGAGAGCTCTCGCAGAATCGCGATAAAAGCAGGCTTTGCCGGTTCTAAAGCTGGCAAGCGCATACTGGGTACCGGGTACCGGCTACTGAGTATTAGGTTACTGCCTCACTCAGTCTCCGGAAACCCTCCGATCTGCTGCATTTGCCGCCGCCAATCTAACTCCTCCACAAAGCCGCGCGAATCGCGCCATCCCGCCTTCACCTTGACGAACAATTCCAGAAACACTTTCGTCCGAATCATTTTCTCAATGTCGAGCCGCGCCGCCGTCCCCACCTTCTTGAGCATCTGCCCGCCCTTCCCCAGCAAGATCGCCTTCTGCCCGTCGCGCTCGCAATAAATCACTGCCGCAATCCGCGTCATCCGCGGACTCTCTTCAAACTGCTCGATCACCACCGACACCGCATGCGGCACTTCTTCATGCGTGTGCATCAGCACCTGCTCGCGGACCAGTTCCGCCGCCATAAACCGCACCGGTTGGTCCGTGATCTGGTCTTCAGGAAAATAACGCGGCCCCTTCGGCAGCGCCTTCAATACGCAAGCCAGCAATTCGTCGAGGCCTTTTTTCTTGAGCGCCGAGATCGGAACAATCTCCGCGAAATCATGCAGCTTCTGAAACTCTGCAATCAACGGCAGCAATTTGCTCTTGTCCGCCAGCAGATCGATCTTGTTCAGCAAAAGAAACACCGGAGTCCCCGCCTTTTTCGCCAACTCCAGCACCAGTTCATCGTCGCGGTCCCATTTCCTTTTGGCATCCGCAATCAGCAGAATCAGCTCGCACCCTTCCAGCGCCTCGCGCACTTCCGACATCATCTTGCGTCCCAGCGACGATCCCGTCTGATGCACTCCCGGCGTGTCGATTAGCACAATCTGCCCCGCGTCGTGCCCCTTTTGCTTGGGAACATTAATAATTCCCAGAATGCGGTTCCGCGTTGTCTGCGGCTTCGGAGAAATAATCGCCAGCTTCTCGCCCACCAACGCATTCAGCAGCGTGCTCTTC
>PMSZ01000106.1 GCA_003168235.1 Acidobacteriaceae bacterium | reverse complement strand
TGCTGCTGGATGTGACTCCGCTGACGCTGTCGATTGAAACACTGGGCGGCGTGGCGACACCGATGATTCCGCGGAACACGACGATTCCGACGAAGAAGACGGAGACGTTTTCTACGGCGGCGGACAGTCAGACGTCGGTGGAAGTGCATGTGCTGCAGGGCGAACGTCCGATGGCGGCGCAGAACCGGACGCTGGGTAAGTTCCATCTGACGGGAATTCCGACGGCTCCACGGGGCGTGCCGCAGATTGAGGTGACGTTCGACATTGACGCCAACGGAATCCTGAACGTGACCGCGAAAGACACGGCCACGGGCAAGGACCAGAAGATTACGATTACGTCGTCTTCGGGTCTGTCGAAGGAAGAGGTCGAGCGCATGGCGAAGGAAGCGGACGCGCACGCGGCCGAGGACAAGGCACAGCGTGAAGCGATTGAAGCCAAGAATCAGCTCGACAGCATGGTCTACAACGTCGAGAAGATGCTGCGCGAGAACGGCGACAAGATCTCGGGCTCGGAGCGTGGAGACGTTGAGAACGCCGTCGCCGACGCCAAGAAGGCCCTGGAGTCGAACGACAAGGCGCAGATGGACAAGGCTCGCGAGAACCTGACTAAGGCTTCGCACAAGCTGGCCGAAGAGATGTATAAGGCGGCGCAGGCGAAGGGTGGTCCGGCGGGCGGACCGGGTGGGGCTGCTCCGACGGACGGAGCTGGAGCGGGCGCGAATGGCGGCGGTCAGAAGAAAGACGAAGGCGTGATCGACGCTGAGTACGTGGACGTGGAGGATAAGAAGTAAGCTGTCGGCTATCAGCTTTCAGCTTGATTTGGGTGGCGCGGGCTTTTTGCCCGCGTCATCCGTTTGTGGGGCAATCAGAAAGCGGGGGGGCAATGGATTTCCAGGTGCATGAGCAGACATATTTTCTTAACCTTGCCGAGGATGAAAATCGGTGGGAAGTTATGGTGGAGACTCCGACTGGGGCGCGCGAGGTGCCGGTTTATGTGGACGCGCCGAAGATGCGACCCATTGTCGTGTTACAAGAAGAGAAGCAGAGGATGCCGAATTAATAGGGATCCTTCGACTGCGTTTCCGTCCGCTTCGCGGACGGAAACTTCGCTCAGGATGACAGACTGTTCTAATGGCCACTACACCAAAAAAAGATTATTACAAGATTCTTGGGGTGAAGAAGTCCGCGTCGGCGGATGAGATTCGCAAGGCGTTTCGCAAGCTGGCGCGCAAGTACCATCCGGACGTTAATCCTGGGGACAAGTCGGCGGAGGAGAAGTTCAAAACGCTCTCCGAGGCGAACGACGTTCTCAGCGATCCCAAGAAGCGCAAGATCTACGATCAGGTTGGATTTTATTCCGACAGCATCGATCCAGCGACGGCAGAAGCCTACGCGCGCGGCGGGGGGGCAGGTGGATTTGCCGGAGGCGCACCGGGGGGATTTTCCGGCGGAGGTGCGGGCGGCCAGGGCGTTCCTTTCGATTTCGGCGGCTTTGACTTTTCGGATTTAGGGGATAGCGCGGGCCGCAGGCGATCCGGCGGCGGAGGCGGATTCAGGGACATTTTCCAGGGAATTTTCGGCGGCGGTCGCGGCGCGACCGTGCCTGAGGCAGGACCGGAAGAAGGCAGCGACCTGGAATACCAGGTCAACGTGCCGTTCTGGACGGCGATTCGCGGGGGCGTGATGCGGCTCAACATTTCGCGGCAGGATGTCTGCGCGAATTGCCACGGGCAGGGTTACATCGAAGCGCCAGGCAAGTGCCCGGAGTGCGATGGAACGGGCCAGATCACGCAGACCGGCGGACGGATGAAGTTCAATATGCCGTGCCCGCGCTGTCACGGCACCGGCAAGAATATTTCCACTTGCCCCGCCTGCCACGGCGAAGGCACGGTGAGCCGGAGCGAGCCGCTGGAAGTGCGCATCAAGGCGGGGACACGCGACGGCCAGCGCATCCGGCTGGCCGGCAAAGGCAACGCCGGTGCGCACGGGGGCGTGGCTGGCGACTTGTATGTGATTATCCGGATGGGGGAGCATCCCGTCTTCCGGCGTGACGGGGACGACATTTATTTGACCGTCCCGGTCAGCGCCACGGAAGCCGCGCTGGGCGCGAAGATCGAGGTCCCGACCATCGATGGGCGGGCGCTGTTGAAGATTCCTCCGGGGACGCAGTCGGGACAGAAGCTGCGGCTGCGCGAGAAGGGCGTGCCATCGGCCACGAAAGAAGGCACGCGCGGGGATGAGATTGTCGAGGTGAAGATTACGGTCCCGATGCCTCGTGACGAGAAGACGAAAGAATTGCTGCGGGAGTTGGCCAAGCTGAATCCCGAGGACCCGCGGGAAGAATTGTGGGGCAAGGTGTAAGTTTTGGCACTTTTGCAACATTAGAATTTCCGCAGGGTTCTCCGTGTGTAAAATCTCTGACCATGCGCCGTTGCAGATGCATATTCGTAGTGGTGCTTTGTTGTTCTCTTGCGTCTCTCTCCTGGTCACAAGAGTTAGTCGGAGCTGCCCCATCGGCTCCGGGTCCGTTGCAGTCTGCAATCGAAGCGCTGAAGTTTCACTAATCCGCGCGTTTCGCGTTCGTTTATTTATTTCTTGCTGGGGTCATCCGACGGATTCACGTAGTTAAACTTGACGGGCGACATGCCGTGTATCTGGACGATAGTTTCTCCGCCAACGGCCATGGCGTAGTGGTGCATGTCGGGATCGAGATAGGCGAAGCTGCCGGCGGGGAAGGTCATCATTTTCGCCTCGTCGAATTTGTCACCCATGCCCACCTTGAAGCTGCCGGAAATGACGGTCACATTTTCTCGGATGGGATGCCAGTGGGGTGCGATTTTGTATCCGGCAGGCATTTTGAGGCGAATGGTGTAATCGCCGGAACTCGCCATGGGATTGCCTTCGAGCACGGCCAGTTTGGCTCCGGGCGCGACAAAAGGCGGCGGCGGGCCCCACGTGATCTGATCGGGAGTAAACGCATTTTGTTGTGAGCCTGATTGAGCGAGCAAAACACCTGCACAAACCCACAGGATCCCGAGCATCATTTTTTTCATCGCTGATTCCTCCGATTGAACGGTCGACAGATTGTACAGCCAAAGCCCCGACAGATTTTATACAGTAGATCGTCGAAAACGGCCATTCGATTTCCCTGCTCGACAGCATCGGATGATGCAGATTGTGTTCTGTTACCTCCGTACCCCTCGCGGTTGACAAAAATCTTCGATATTCCGCAAAAAAATCTTGCATCTGTGGAAATTTCCCGTAATCTCACACATGCGAACTAACTTTGCCGAAATGCCCGGGAAATCGCCCGACACCCGGGAGCCGCGAGAAACGTTTTTTCCGAGAAACGTCTTCAAGGGAGACGCGGTGGTGAGAGTGAGTCGCCTGAGGAGGAAGCCATAGAAATTGGCAACAGCTACCGCAACCGCTAACATCCAGCCCACTCTTCCGACCGCTCCCCGGACTGACAAGACGAAGAAAAAGTCCATCCGCCTCACGCTTTGGCCGCTGGTCGCCGCCACCTTCTTTATGGTGTCGGGCGGAACCTATGGCACGGAAGACATCGTGCATGGCGCCGGGTACGGGAAGGCGATTCTCATCCTGTTGCTGACGCCGCTTCTCTGGAGCCTGCCGACGGCATTCATGATCGGCGAGCTTTCGAGCGCACTGCCGTTTGAAGGCGGCTACTACGCGTGGGTTCGCCGCGCGATGGGAAATTTCTGGGGATTTCAGGAAGCATGGCTGTCGCTGGTTGCCTCCATTTTCGACATGGCGATTTATCCGACGTTGTTTGTCGCTTACCTGACGCGCATGTTTCCGTGGTTTCAGGAGAACCATCGCGGCGTGGCGGTGGCTCTGGGCGTGGTGGTGGTGTGCGCGGCGCTCAATATCATGGGAGTGAAAGTCGTTTCGACGACTTCGTTGTGGCTGTTCTTTCTCTTGTCGGCGCCGTTTGCGGCGATCTTTGTGATTGCGCCGTTCAAGATTCACGCGCTGGCGAACGCGGTGACCAAGCCGACCACCTCGAACGTCGACATTCTGGGCGGGCTGCTCATTTGCATGTGGAACTACATGGGGTGGGACAACGCTTCGACGATTGCTACCGAGGTGGAGCGGCCGCAGCGGACGTATCCGCGGGCGATGCTGGTGGCGGTGGCGATTGTCTGCATCACTTATGTGTTGCCGTTCGCGGCGATGTGGATCACCGGGCTTCCGGCCAGCGCGTGGGAAACGGGCGCCTGGGCGGACGTTGCCGAGTTGATGGGTGGGCCGGTGCTCCGGATTGCGCTGGTGGCCGGCGGCATGATGAGCGGCTTCGGCATGTTTAATGCGCTGGTCATGAGCTATTCGCGGCTGCCGTTGGCAATGGCGCAGGATGGAATGCTGCCGAAGATATTTGGCAAGCTGCATCCGAAATCGCGAGCGCCGTGGGTTGCGATTATTGCGCTGGCAGTGGGTTGGGGACTGGCTCTGAATCTGGGCTTCGAGCGACTGGTTACGCTGGATATCATGATTTATGGCGCCAGCCTGGCGCTGGAATTTGTGGCGCTGGTGTGCCTGCGGATTCGCGAGCCGGAATTGAAGCGTCCTTTTCGCGTGCCGGGCGGGATGCTGGGAGCGATTGCAGTGGGTATTCCTCCAGTGCTGCTGCTGGGATTCGCTATTATTCGCAGCGAGCATGAGGCGGTGCTGGGAATGAGCTCACTTTGGTTTGGGCTGATTTTGATTGGCGCGGGAGTTATCGCTTATCTGGTCAATCATGCTCTGAAGCCGACGGGATGGGCGGCGGCCGCGGAAACGGTGCAACCCGCAGCCTGACGCCTCATAAAGAAGATGAGGACGGAAAACTTCCCGTCCTCACGTTTTGTGCTGCTTATTTTTGTTCAGCTTGTCTAAGCCGCAGCTCGTGCTGCGTCGCGCAGACTCTTTACCTTGTCGTGAGCACGCTGCACTCCAGCAGCTTGCGTGCGCACCATATCGGCCAGGTTCGAGGGAAGGGACTTCTGCAACGCTTTCTTGTAGCTTTCCTTAGCGTTGTCCTCGCCCTCCTCCACTGATTCGAGAATGGCCTTGTCGCCGCCGCCCATAGACACTTTCGTGTCGATCCAGGCGCGGTGGAGAGCGGCTCCAACTGAGCCGGACACCTTTTTGTCAGGATCGCCCATGCGTTGAAGTTCGCCTTGCAGTTCTTCGGCATAACGCCCGCGCTCCAGGCTCTGCTCAAGGAAATACGTTTTCAAATCCGAACGCTTTACGTGGGACGCGGCATCCTGATAACCCGTATGCCCGTCTCGGCAAGTCTCGATCAGATCTTCCAAGACTCCCTTAATATCGTTTTGCTCCATATATTTATCCTCCGGGCGTTGGATGCGCTTTATCACGATTGGGTTTGGCGAGATTGTGTAATCAATTAGGAAGAAAAGTGATCGTGCTCTAAAATTCGAGTAGGGACTTCAATGACCAAGCGTAAATCCAAGGGCGCATACATGATTTCGGCAGCGCGCATCTGGTCTTTTGCGGCTCGTCGTGGCCGCTCTATACACAAAATGCAGACAAAATGGTGTATACTGGAGGCATGGGCAGAACCAACATTGTGATCGATGAGAGCCTGATCCGGAAGGCGCGTAAACTGACCCGGCTCCGGACCAAGCGGCAGATCGTCGACCGAGCACTTGCTCTGCTGGTGCGTTCAGAGAGCCGCAAGGGAATCCTGAAGTATTACGGAAGCGGCATCTGGCAAGGCGATCTGAAGACCACGCGGAGAAATCGAGTGTGATCCTGGTCGACAGTTCCGTCTGGGTCGATTTCTTTCGCCCGTCGCCGGGACTTGGAGGGGCGGAACTGCGGAGGATGATTGAGGAGAGTGAGCCTTTCGCCCTGACCGGGATGGTCGTCGCCGAGGTTTTGCAGGGCTTGACGCGGGACGCCGGCGTGATTGAGCGCTTCCTGGCACAGTGGGACCTGCTGGAACCGAGCGGATTTGACACCTACCGGAGCGCGGCTGCGATTTACCGCGCTGGACGAGGAAAGGGCATCACGTCCAGCACGATTGATGTCTTCATCGCAGCCATTGCGTTGGAGCACGGCGCCAGCGTTTTTACGCTCGATCAAGACTTTGTGCGAATTGCGCGCATGACGGGTCTGGAACTGTACTCGGAGATATGACGAAGCGTAAATCCAAGGGCGCATACATGATTTCGGCGGTGGCCGAGATGTATGAGATTCATCCGCAGACGTTGCGGCTTTACGAGCGCGAGGGGCTGCTCAAGCCTAGCCGGACGGAAGGCAATACGCGGCTCTATACGGATGAGGATTTGCAACGGCTGGAGTTCATTCTGTCGCTGGCGCGGGATCTGGGCGTCAACATCAGCGGCATGGCCATCATTCTTCAAATGCGCGAGCGCATGGAAGAGATGCAGAGGCAGATTCAGGAGTTTGTGCAGTACATCCAGCATGAAGTGCTGGCGCGGGCTTCGGCGGCAGCGGATCCCTCCAAGGGCGCGATCGTGCCGTTGCGGCGGAACATCGTTCCTCCTGCGGATTCATCCCGCCGCAAAGATTCGTCAAAGTAGTTTTCTTCCTGAGAAAATCCCTACCGATCACTTTTCCCTGTGGAAGCGGTAACGGCCGCCTCTATTCTTTGCGACCTGCTCGGCAACTTTTAAGAACGCCCGGCCGGCGTGCGATAACGTGGATTCCTGGCGATAGACCAGACGCAGCTTGCGCTGAAAATGCAGATCGCGGACGGGAACGCGAATGAGGTCTCCGCGAGCGATCTCGTTTTCAACGCTGATCTCGGGCACAAGGGCAACTCCCTGACCCATACACACAAAACGCGTGATGGCCTGAAGAGTGGGCAGTTCCGCGTCCATATGCAGCGGAGTTTTGTGCTGGCGGAAGGCCTCGATCACTTTGTCGCGATAGGGGGACGCGACGATGTGGGCGATGAACGATTCGGCGCCCAGCTGCCGGATGCTGACTTCTCCGGCCGAGGCAAGGGGATGGCCGGGAGGAACGACGAGGACCAGTTCGTCGAGGTAAACCACGGCCGAGCGCAACTGCGGTTCCTGCGGATCGTAGGACAGGACGCCGAGTTCCACGTTGTGCTTGAGCACATCGTCGGGAATGTGGCTGCCAAGCGAACGCCGCACCGTGATTTTGATCGCGGGATGCAGGCGGCGAAACTCGCCGAGCACCGGCAACAAATAGAGCGCGGTGAACTCATTGGCGGCGATGGCCAGCTTGCCCTTCTGCAACTCGCGCATCTCGACGAGCGCGGTCTGCGCATCCTGGCGGAGATTGACGAGCTTCTCGGCGTATTCCTGCAGAACGCGGCCAGCGTCGGTGAGAACGCCATCGCGCGAAGAACGATCGAAGAGCGGCTCGCCGATCTCCAATTCAAGTTTGCGGATGGTCTGGCTGATGGCCGATTGGGTGCGAAACAGTTTTTCGGCGGCGCGCGAAAAGCGGCGCTCGCGGGCGACGGCGAGGAAGACTTCGAGTTGGGAAAGATCCATAGGACTAGGTCTCAGGTGTCAGGTGTCAGGTCGCAGGTGTCAGGTGTCAGGAAATTCGGATTGTCGAAATGTCAGGTCTAAGAACTTGACATCTTTATCAATTCTCTATCTTTCATAAGCATTGCTGATAGTATCACTATCGCTAATGTTCTTGTTAACATAATAAACTTTTCTTTCGACCCTTCGCTCGCTAGAGTTTGAGGAGCAGGAAAAGCGCACCGGAGGAACGGAATTCATGGATTTGTCGCGCATCATTATCTTTGACACCACGTTGCGGGACGGCGAGCAGTCGCCGGGTTGCAGCATGAATGTGCAGGAAAAACTGCGTCTGGCCCAGCAACTCGACCGGCTGGGCGTGGACGTGATCGAGGCCGGGTTCCCGATCGCCTCCGATGG
>PMSZ01000134.1 GCA_003168235.1 Acidobacteriaceae bacterium | reverse complement strand
AGCAGGTTCCTCACCGGGCCTTCGGCCCGGTGAGGAATGACATCCCTATTTTATCCAAGTGAGAATCCGGCCTACTCGATGCCTAGTTGTTTTTTGGCTTCGGGGCTTAGGCGTTCGGGAGTCCAGGCGGGTTCCCAGATTACGTTGACGTTGGCATTGCGGACGCCGGGGAGCTGCTCGACGCGGGACTTTACCTGGGCACTGATATTGACGTGCTCGGGGCATCCCTGGGCGGTCAGGGTCATATCGACGGTGACATCTTGCTGGCCTTCGGGGACATCGTCGAAGCGGATCTCGTAGATAAGGCCAAGATCGACGATGTTAACGGGGATTTCGGGGTCGTAGCACTGCTTGAGTGCGTTCAGAACGTCATCCTGGGCGATCGGCATGGGTTTCCTTTTGCGGGTTTCTAACTCCTATTCTAACTGATTTCGATCCGACCTAAATTATGGCACTCGATCCGGAAGTTCTGAAAAAATTGCAGATTTTTATGGCGGCGGCGATTTTGATTGCGGGCGGGCGTGCCGCTTACGTTGTCTACGAACGACACGAAGCGGCGCTGGACAGGACTCCGAAGCAGGAGACAGCGCTAAAGGCTGATTACTACGTCACGCCGAAGAAGTTGTATCCGTATGATCTGAAGTCGGCGCGGCAACTGATGGAGCAGCCGGTTTGGGTGAAGGTCGGTTATCAGATTACTTACTATCCGTATGACGCGGCGCGGAAGAAGACGGATTTCGCGCATGAGGCGGGGACGCTGCTTCCGTTGCAGAAGTTGGCGATCGAGGATGTGGTGACGGGGGTTTCTGCGCAGGCTCCGGGAGTGAAGCAGGTGCTGGCGGTGTTCTCGCTTGAGGGCAAGAGTTATGCGGTTCCGATTGGAGCGGAGAAGGATGGCGAATTCAAGATTCGCTCCGACGATATGTTCTTCGTGCAGGATCCACACGAGCTGTATAGGCATTGGCCGGCGGAGGTGTGGCAGAAAGTTGATGCGCATGAAGTGCAGGCGGGGATGAGCGAGTTGCAGTGCAGCTTCGCGATTGGGTTGGGCATTCCGGAGGGATCGGGAGATTATGGGTCTCGAACTTTGCATTATGCGAATGGGGGAAAGCCGCTGGTGATTTCGTTTGAGGATGACAAGGCGGTGGAGATCAAGGCGGGGGCGTAGGGCGAAATGCGCGGAAGGGTCGGGCAGCCGGATTTAGGGGTTGCTCAGACGAGTGCGAACGAACTCTACTACTTCCGGCGTTACGTAGGTTGGGGGATGTATCGGGAACATTGGGCGATTGATCACGGGTTTCAGTGAGATTTGTTTCCATGCGGGAGTTTTCGAATTGCCTGCGGTGTGGATAAGGACGGCGTCGGCCCGGTCGAGAAAAGTTTGGGCGCTGGTTTTGAAGTCGGCGGTTTGCGGGTCGAGGACGGTTAGATAGAGATCGGGCTTCAGGAAGCGCAGGATGCTGTTCGATTCGATGATGGCGCTTTGCGTGCCGGCGAGAATTTTTCGGATGCGGGACATGGCCTCGGCGAGATGGCCTTGCTGAGTGCGGACCCACCAGGAGTGATCGGCTCCGGCGACGAGGAAGCGGGAAGTGTCGGATTCGCCGGAGCGGTCTTTTTCTTCGGAAACGGCGAAGGAGTGGTCGGCGGTGGCGCAGTCACAGGGAGCGCCGTTGGCGGAGCAGACGCCGTGTCCGTATTGGGTGATTTTGAGGGCGGTCCAGTGCATGGCCGGCAGGGCAGCGATGAGGCCGGCTACGACGCTGGTTTTGCCGACGCTGCGGGTGTGTCCGCCGATGACTAGGATGGGCATAAGGACAAGGCTCGGCTACGGTTCAGAGAGGAAACGCTGCATTTCTTCCATCAACCGCGTGCCCTGATCGGTATCGAACAGAAACTGCGCGTGGGCAGAGCCCTCGAGAATTATGAGCTTCTTAGGTTCGGGAGCACGGCGGTAATGGTCGGAAATTCCGGGGAGTCTGGGCCCGTCGCCGCTTTCGTCGTCGCGGCTCACGATAAAAAGTTTTCGGACCTTGAGTTGCGGGGCGAGTCGCTCGGGCGCGTCGCCTCCGGCAGACCCCAGGAATATAACGCGGTCGATCTCTCCGGGACGTTCGGCCATGACGGCGTCGGCGGTGGCATCGCCGCCCATGCTTGCGCCGACGACGGAGACCGAGTTCGAACCCGTCGAGTGCAAGTATCGAACCGCGGTCAGGACGTCCGGGTAAGAATTGTCGTCGACGTTAGTGGTTCCGGCTTTCGTCTGTCCATACCCGCGGAAATCGATCGCCAGAACGCGGAAGCCCGAGTCGGAGAGAACTTGCGCCTGTTTTTTCCAACTCTCTTTGTTGAAGCGGCCGCCGTGAACCAGGACCACGGCTCGGATTCCGTCGCCATAGAGATCGGCGTTGAGGCGATATCCGTCAGGGGCGGGGAAGGAAACATGCGCCTGCGCGCTGGTGAAGGCCGTGAATGCGAGGATCGTCAGGGCTAGGGTTATCGAAGCTGGGATTATCGAGGCTGGGATCATCGATGCTGGACAAGGGGCGCGCATGGGTTATCGAGCTTCGCTCTATCTTTACTATCTATTCTTCTTTCTTTGCTAGCTGCGACTTTGCTGACCGCGACTTTGCCGAACGTGAGAGGAACGCTAATTCTTTAAGATACTCCCGGATGGGGCGTGCGGGGGTTCCCCAGAAGACGACGCCTTTGCCGCGAATCACTTTTTTTGTGGGGATGCCGCTTTGCGCGCCTAGAATTGCGCCCGCTTCGATGCGGACGTGATCGGCGATACCGACCTGGCCTCCGATGATGACATTCTCTTCGACGGTGGCGCTGCCGGAGAGGCCGGTTTGGGCGGCGATGATTACGTTCTGGCCGATGTGGACGTTGTGGCCGATGTGAACGAGGTTATCGATTTTTGTGCCGCGGCTGATGCGGGTCTCGTCCAAGGCTCCACGATCGACGGTGGAGTTGGCTCCGATTTCTACGTCGTCTTCGATGACGAGGCGTCCGATTTGGGGGAATTGTTCTTAGTGTCCGGTTTGAGAGTCGCGGACGTAGCCGAAGCCTTCGCTGCCGAGCACTGCTCCGGCCTGGACGACGACGCGGTCGCCGATGGTGGTGCCGGGATAGATAGTGACGTTGGCGTCGATGCGGCAATGCATGCCAATTCTTACGACGGGGCCGGTCTCGCTGCCGATGATGGAGCCGGGGCCGACGATGGTTTCGTCGCCGATGGTGGCGTGTTCGCCGAGAATGGCGCGGGCTCCGATGGAGACGCTGTTGCCGAGTTTGGCGGAGGCGGGAACGATGGCGGAAGGATGGATGCCGAGCATCGGCGGATGTCCACGTAGCAATTTTGCGGCGCGGGCGAAGGTCAGGCGCGGCTGGGGGGAAATCAGGATGGGCTTGGTGGCGCTGGCTGCGAAGTTTCCGGCGGCGAAATCTCCGACGATGACGGCGGCGGCGGGCGAGTGGAGCGCGGCGTCGAGATATTGAGGGTCTTCGACGAAGACGACGCTCTCGCTGGTGGCGGATTGCAGGCTGGAGACGGTGGTGACGGTGATGGAGGCATCTCCGAGGAGATGGCAGCCGAGTTTTTCGGCTAGATCGCGCAGGGTTTGCTTCATGGGTGTCTATTGTCGCGTACTCAGTAGACAGTATCCAGTACTCAGTACCCAACACCCAACACCCAACACCCCAACGCCCAACGCCCCAACACCCAACACCTTGAGTTTCTGGCGGAAACGCGGGCGAGGGCGCCCGCGCCACACGAGCTGCTAGTACAGTGGCGGTTCGCCGGGCGGGCGGGTCTTCCAGCGGCGGTGGACCCAGAGCCACTGGTCGGGATAGCGGCGGATGACGTCCTCGAGGACTTTGGTGAATTTTGCGGTATTGGCGATTACGTCGGCTTCATTGTCATTCTTATTGTTGCGGGTGCGAATTAACTCGACGGCGGGCTCGAAGCGCAGAATGTATTTGCGGAGGTTGGAATCCCACACGGTGAATCCGGGGACGACGGCGGCATCGGTGCGGAGGGCGATGCGGGCGAGACCACTGGCGGTGCAGGCGGGGATTCCGAAGAAATCGACGAAGACGCCTTGTGGAGGAGTCATGTTGGTATCCATGAGAATGCCGACGGTTTCGCCGGCGCGCATGGCGGAGAGCAGTCCGCGAACGAAATCGTCTTTGTCGACGGTGCGGTTGCCGTGCACGGTGCGATATTGCTGGAGAAGGGCGTCGATGTAGGGATTGTCGAGTGAGCGCATGACGATCGAGAGGGGATGGCCGTTGAGAGAATGGGCGAAGGCGGAGAGTTCCCAGGCGCCGAGGTGTGCGGTGAGAAAGAGGACGCCTTTGCCGCGGGCGTAGGCGCGCTCGAAATTTTCGAATCCTTCATAGACGACGATGCGGGAGGAATTTTCGCGGGTGTAACGAGGGAAGAGGCAGACTTCGGCGAGCTGGCGTCCGAGAGAGATGAATTCGCCGCGCAGGATGCGGCGGCGCTCACGCTCCGGCATTTCGGGGAAGGCTAGAGCGAGGTTACGCAGGCCGACGCGGCGGAGGCGTCCGTGAAGTGTATAGACAGCGAGGCCGAGGGTGATGCCGATGGCGCGCGCCAAGGGACGGGGGAGCAGGCCAATAATTTTTATGAAGGGCCAGACTAGAGCGTATTCGAGGCGTTCGCGCAATGAAGGAGTTCTCAGTTCTCAGCTGTCAGTTCTCAGTAAAAGCTTTCACGAACCTACCGAGAACTGAGAAACGGGAACTGAGAACTTTACTATTTTGCCGCTTCCTGCGCCCATTTCGCCAGCGTGCTCAAGAAGGGGTAAGCCTCTTTGGGAGCGTCGATGTCTCCTTTAAGAGACGTCTTGAAGGGCACCATGCGGCCGTAAAAGTCGCGAGTGCTGCTCTTGTCCTGCTTGATGACGGCGCCGGAAAGTTCGAGACCGGCGAAGAGTCCGCGGGAACGAGAGTAGGTCAGGACCTGGGCACGCATTTTCCAATCGGTATCGGCAGCAGCGTGGCGGCCAACCGGGCCCGCGGCGACGCTGGCATCGGCTCCAAGTTTGAACTGGCTGGCGAGCAGGTGGTCCATGCCGCCTTTGTTCATGATGAGCATGATGACGTCGGTCGCCTGGGCGCCGATCTGCAAGCCGAAACTGCCACCGCCGATGGTGAAGAAGGCGGGCGCGCTCCATCCCTTGGGAGTGCGGCAACTGGCGACACCTCTGCCGTAGCGGGCACCGAAGACGAATCCTCCGTTGAGCAGCGAGGGGACGACGGCGACGCACTCGGCCGATCCGAGCACTTCTTGCGGAATGCCCTTATCGGGAGCGGCCTGAATTTCGTCGAGCACGGTGCCGGCTGCGTCGACGCGTCCGGAAGCCTTGGTGACGTCGGCGGTTTTGGTGTCTTCGTCAGTGGTAGCGGAAAGGATCGTCGTCTGGAAACACATCAGGAAACAAAAGAGCAGCAAAAGAACTAGGGAATTGCGCATTACACCTCACCTGGGAGCTAGGAGTATGGATTTATGTGTCTTAATTGTATTCGATGCGGGGATTCGGACGGGGGATACCGGGGTGACCAGGGTGAGTCGGGTTTGCGGAAGAGGCCGGAAGCTTAGCCGCAAAGGGCTAAGAAAAGGCCGCTCAGGACGCAAGGAGAAATCGGTTGGAATTTGCGGTAGAGGGAAGTGGATCGGGAATCGCTGGGGCAAAAAAATGCGGGGCTGAAATCGGCGACCCTAATCTCCGTTTCCAACCCCGTCTCCCAGGTTCTGTGGTAGGTGAAGCGAGTATGGGGCAGGTGGGAAAAGCGGACAAGATTACGAGGGTCACTGTACGTTGGTAACCGAAGGGTGTGGATAAAGCTTCTCGGAGCGCGTGGAGTAATGGCGCCTGATCAAAAGAGCTACCAATTCGCATGGGTAGCGTCGTCACCGTTATCTCCAGAAGCTTTGGAAATTTGGCGTGATCTGCTGGATGACGAGGAAATAAGAAAACATGCCGATCGTTCCGAGTAGGGCGTGCGAGGGCTTGGGTCGGAGTCTGGTTTTCTCGATTACCCGATACGCCAAAACGCTCGTAGCGGCGTAAATCGATCCTGAAAAAAAGGGCCAGATGAGTCCGATGCGGTGGTCGGCGTAAATCTGACGGTAGGAAAGGATGACCATGGGCTCGAAGAAGGTCACGACGATGCTGGAGGCCAGCATGGCAATCAAGAACGTGAAGGCGCGGCGTCCGGGCTGTTTTAGCAAAACGCAAATCAAAATAACGAACGGCAGCTGAGTAAGGATGAACGGGGCTAGTAACCCCTGTGTGGAGTCGAGCGGAACCAACGGGCGAGACGCGCGCTGGAACAGGGTGATGGCGCTGACCGCGATCAGTGCTCCGAGAGCGAGGACGAGTCGCTCAATCGTCCTGCGCTCGGTTGGCAAGATGCGAACGGGGACAGGCAGCAGTTGCGGTGAAACCCGTGGCAGGGCTAGTGAAGCTCCAAAAAGCGCTCCTAACACCACCTGGATGCCGTAGATCAAGGTGAAGGGCGGGAAGAACCAGTGCAGCATCACCCCAACAATCACACCGAGAGGGATGGCGAGGAACAAGGCCAAGAAGACACGGCCACTCTCGCCTCGAGGGCTTGCGTCTCTCCCTGTCAGGACGGCGCGAGCCAATACCAGCGAATAAGGATAGACCGCAACCGCGAGCAGACCAAAAGTGAGCCCCAGAGGTAAGAAAATCTTAGACATGCTGAAGACAAACGAAAGCATTCCCAGCACGGCGGTGGCTACGATGCCGCCGAAAAGAAGCCCGATACCAGGAAAGAGTCGGGGAACGCGGACGCCAGGCAACAATCCCAGGCTCATGGCGAGGATGGTGGCCAGCGTCATGGCGGTCGGAAAACCGAATAGTGCAATTCGGCGCGCAGGGCTGACAGACTTTGTTGCTTCCTGGTTGTGGCGGTACCACGATTCGTACGCACCCTGGCAGTTTTGAACACAGTAAATGCCTTCTCCCCGTTGCGCGAAAAGGCCAGCAACCCTGGCGGAATATTCACTTGCTGCGTACCCTGCCAGGAACGCGGCCAGCGCGAAAAGGACTGGAACCATGATGGGGACATCTCGCAGCGTGCCCAGAGAGAGTGTCAGTTCATGGTCAGGCTTAGAGAGAGATGGCACGGTTCCAGCCTATGCCTGATGCCTAGTTCAAACCAGAACCCGCAGCTGATTCGTATAACGCTGGTAATAGTGCCGCGAGAACTGCACTGGAACGGACTCGGAAAATGAACCAGCGACCGCAGCCGTAAAAGCGCTACGCCAAGATCGGGCGCGAATTCGGGTCTTTCTTCGGACTAGCGGCGGGTTAACGCCGGAGGGCGGCCCAGACAGGCCAGATTGCGGATGCAATGGCGCAGGTGGTTACTACAACATCCAGGCGCACGCGCTTAAAGGAGATTCCTTGCATGGCGACGGCGAGGGCGATGGTCAGCCAGGTGAAGGAATCCAGATAGTAGTAATAGTACTGCGGCAGCGAGTGCGCCAGCGCCCACTGCAACATGTGTAGCGCATAAAGAGCGGGCAGAAGCGGTTTCCGCTGCCACAGGAGGGCGACTAAGGCAAGCAGTCCTAAACTGGCGATGACGGGATTCGCGAGCAACTGCGACAGGCTGTCGTGCTGTTCGAAGCGGAACATCCAGGCCCACCAAGGGTCGCTGGCGCGGGCATCGATCATGCGCTGGCGATACTGAGCGTGGGAGACGAGGATGTAAAGGTTGGCCCGGACGAGATAGGCCAGGTTCCGGCGCTCGCGCACCAGCAGTGGGACCCAGCTTGCGATGTAGGCGGCGAGGGAAGACGTGGCGAGCAGCAGGAAATCTCGGATTGAGCCAATTCTGGTTGCGCCATCCTTGCTTATACCGCGATAGCGAAGCAGCGTGTAGATGCCGCACACGACCAAGGTGGGTAGGCCGCACCAGCGGGAGGCGACGGAAAGACCGAGGAGTATGCCGCTCCAGGCAAACCAGCTCCCGGCGGAGCATCTCGAGTCAGAGCAGCTCGGAGAGTCTTTTTCGAGCGCGACTTCGAGCGCGACCAGGAATGCCCAGACTCCTGCGGCTTCGAAAGCAGTCTGAAAGATGATCAAGTTGGCGGAGCGGCTCTCGACGAACAGGAAGCCGTTTGCCAGCATGAGCAACCACGCGACGTAGGCGCTGTGCAGGGTGCGCGTCAGGTGCAGGGCGATCCCGAAGGCAGAGAGAGCCGCGAGCGCTCCGGCCATGCCGGAGAAGAACCTGTATCCGAGAGGATTGTCGCCGAAGATCTTGATGGAGAGCGCGATCAGGTATTTGGCGAAGGGCGGATGCTCGATGTTGGGAGATGGTGCGCCGGCGATGAAAGCGCGGGCGGCGCTGACGTAGAGAAACTCGTCAAGCTTCCAGGAATGGCCAGCGGAGATGCCGGCGGTGAGGATGACAAGACTGACGAAGAATACGATCGTNNGATGGCGTGGACGGAGAGCGCGATGCGGTTCTGCACTCCGACTTTGCGCATCAGTTTGGCGACGTGCGCTTTTACAGTGCGTTCTTCGATGCCGAGGGCGGAGCCGATTTCTTTGTTGGAGCGTCCGGCGACCAGCATTTCGAGAACTTCTTTTTCGCGGTCGGTGA
>PMSZ01000441.1 GCA_003168235.1 Acidobacteriaceae bacterium | reverse complement strand
CTCGGGGCTGACGAAGTTGGGATGGTTCCTGGGCAGCAATCCTATTTTGTTTCTGCCGCTGTTTACGCTGGCAGTGATGTTCGGGCTCTGGTATGCGGTTGGGCGCGATCCCGATCCCGGCGTCTCGGTGGCTCCGCAGTACGAACCGCCGCAGGGGATATGTCCGGCTGAAGCTGGAACTCTGCTCGACGACACGATTCATCCGCGCGACATCACCAGCACGATCATCGACCTTGCCGTGCGCGGATATATCAGGATCGAAGAGAAGGTCGATACGTTTCTCGTCTTCCATCACAAAGATTACTTGTTTACAGCGTTGAAGACGCACGAGCAGTGGGGCGATCTGAATCCGCACGAGCGCGCGATGCTGGAAAACATTTTTTTCAACGGGACGGGAACCCGGCTTTCCGACCTGAAAAACCGCTTCTATATGGTGCTGCCGATCGTGCGCGAGGACATCATGTCTTCGCTGAAGAGCAAAGGCATTTACATGCTCGATCCGGAATCGGCCAACGGGTACAGCATTGCGGCTGGCGTTGCCATCGCGCTGATTGTGGTCGGCGTGCAGGTCATGGGTTGGATGAACCTGTTTTACTCGGTCCCGCTGGTAATCGGTAGCGTTCTGGTCTCTGCCCTGATCTGGTGGCTTTTTGCGCGTCAGATGACGGCGAAGACGGTTTCTGGCGCGCGAACGAAAATCGCGGTCCTTGGATTCCAGGAATTCTTGAACCGCGTCGACGGCGACGGCGTCAAGACTATGCCGTCCGACACATTTGAGAAATTTCTTCCCTACGCGATGGCACTCGGTGTGGAGCATCAGTGGGCGCAGCAGTTCGACGGAATCATCAAAAGTCCGCCGAGCTGGTATGTTTCCCCCAACGGATACGTCGGCTTCAGTCCGCTTTTCTTCTCCAGTTCAATGCACAGCATGGCGACGGACATGACTCAGGTATTCACGTCCGCTCCCAGAGCCAGTTCGAGCGGATCGGGGTTCGGCAGCGGCGGAGGGTTTGGAGGCGGAGGCTTTTCCGGTGGCGGCTTCGGCGGCGGGGGCGGCGGCGCATTCTAGCAAGCTATTCGCAGAAAAAAGGACGGGCGAGGCGCTCGTCCCTCCATCGCACGATCACACTATTGGGCTAGATATCGAGCCACAGCGGTGCCTGTCCCGCTGCCGTGGCCCTGATCCACGATTGTATTGCCAGCAACTACGATCTTGCCATCGCTCTGAATCACCAGGCCGTTCACGTAGGAATAGACATTCGAACTGCCGCTGACGATGGTGGTGGTCACTTCTCCACCGGATCCAAAGCTTGAGTCGAGGATGCCCGCGCTGGTAAACCGGGCGAGGCCGAAAGCAGAATCGAAGCTCGCATTGTACGGACCTTGAGCGGCCGCGCCGGCGGCGACAACGTCGCCATTGGACTGAACAGCGAGAGCGAAGGCGCCGGAAAATGGGGCGCTTGCGCCGAAATCCGCGACGGCAATTCCTCCAGTGCCGAAGTTCTTCTCGATCATGCCATTGGCGTTATAGCTGACGATGCCGAATCCGACATCGTTGGCCGCTGGCGGCAGGTTGAGCTTGCTGGTGAGTGAGCCGGCAACCAGGATCTTTCCGCTCGTTTGCTCTAGCAGCGCTGACGCCGACGCGACCGAAGCAGCCGTTCCCGAGGCGCCGAAAGTCGTGTCCAGAGAGCCATCGGAATTGTAGCGACTGATGGTCCCAGCCTGAATGAGAGGCGTCGGGGCGAGACTGCCGGAAGCGACGAGTATCTTGCCGCTCTTTGTGACAGCGATTTGGGTAGGGGCAGCAGAAAAGCTTGGGCCGGGATTCGCCAGGTTGGCGACACCACCGCTGCCAAATGTGGAATCCAGCTGGCCGCTAGCGGTGAAGCGGGCCATCACGTTCGAATAGCTGGTGGCGACCAGAATCTCTCCATTCGATTGCAGAGCAAGTGAAACAGTTCGAGCCCCGGAACTATCGCCCGGAGTGAACGGAATCGCGGCGGTGGTGGTGAAGCCTCCGCTACCGAAGGAAGTGTCGAGGCTGCCGTTGGTTTCAAATCGCGCCACCTGCACGATATTGCTGCCGGAGGTCAGCGTGGCGGCGCCGGCTGCAACAATCTCTCCGTTAGATTGGATGGCGAGCGCAAAGAACCCGAGCACATAAAGTACACTCCCTCCCGGGTTTGTAACGTTGACAACGCCGCCTGAGCCGAAGGTCTGGTCGAGCGTGCCGTTAGTGTTGAGACGGATCAAGCTATCGGCCGACTCTCCGTTCACACCTCCGTTACCGGCCACGACAATCTGTCCGTTGCTCTGCAGCGCGATCGCGCTCCCGTTGAAGTCGAGCGTCGAAGTAAAGATGCCATTGTTGCCAAAGGTCGGATCAAGCGCACCTGCCTGCGCAGCCGCATGAGTTGAGGCGAAAAGCAGCAGTGAGAAAGCAACAATCGAAAAACGCTGAGAGATCGCGGACGGGTGCATGGTGCCTCCTAAGATTCGGTTGCTGTTAATGGAGCGCAGGCACTGATTGGGACGCAGAGACAATGCACCAATCTGCCGCCGAGTGTGTCATCAAGTTGTAAAACTTTTGTCAACATTGCAGGGCCCTGCCGAGCGCTAGATCGCAACCGCTTCTTCAAGTTTGCACTCTTCTGGAGCCTTGTCGCTCCGCAGACCCATAAACACAGGAGCCCGCAGCTTCATGCCGCCTTCGGTGGTTTCGTGGGTCCACTCGGCAAACTTGATTTCGGCGACGAGTTCCGGCTGCACGAAGTGGACTTTTCGCAGTCCGCCAATTTCCCCGTGAAATGGATTCTGTTTCGACTTGAGCAGCTGCAGCCGAGTAAACATTTCCTTGAGAGCATTATGGTCGAAGCCGGTACCGACCTGGCCGACGTGGATCAGGCGCTCTTGGCGGTCGTAGAGGCCAAGCACGAGCGCGCCGAAATATTCGCGGCTGCCTTCAGGATCGGTGTAGCCTCCGATGACGCACTCCTGGCGCTGCGTGATTTTGATTTTCAGCCAGTCGCCGGTCCGATTTTCCTGGTAAACGCCGGCGCGCTTCTTGGCGACGATCCCTTCGAGCCCGCGCTGGCGGGCAGCTTGGAGAAGAGCGAGACCCTTTTCCGGATAGTGGTCAGAAAAATGGATAACTCCGCCGGGCTTGATTTGTTCTTGCAGCAACAGTTTGCGCTGTTCGAGCGCGACGCGGCGCAGGTCGAAGCCATCGAGATAGAGCAGATCGAAAGCGTAGTAGACAACCGGCACGCCCTCGCGGCGCGGCAAACGGCGCTTGCCGGGCTGGAATCCAGTGCGCTGTTGCATCAGGCTGAACGACGGCCGGCCTTCCTCATCGAGTGCCACAATCTCTCCGTCAAGGATGGCGCGATCGGCATTTATGAATTGGGGCAAGGTGCCGAGTTCGGAAAATTGTGCGGTGAGGTCGTTTTGGCTGCGCGACACGAGGCGGACGCGGCCGGCTTCGATGAAGGCGATGGCCCGGTAACCGTCCCACTTTATTTCGAAAAGCCAGTCGGGATTATCGAAGGCTTTGGCGACGGCGGTCGCGAGCATCGGGTGGATGGCGGTGGGCATCGGCCGCAACTCGGCCCCGGCGAGAGCTTTAGCCACCGGGGACACAGAGGGCTTAGAGGATTTCTTGTTTCTAGATTTGACAGCATTCTTCCGAGGCGCGGACGATTCGCCTGCCGGCGCAGGATCAGCTATTTCTTGCGCGACCTCTTCGGATTTAGATTTTGAGGCTTTTTTTTTACTGGTCTTTTTCCCTGCGCTCTCGTTCTCGACGTGATCTGCGTTCTCCGAGGTTGAAGCTTGGCGTTTGGAGTCGGCGCGCGCAATCGCGTCGGCCAGCCAAGCCGCCTTCACTTTGCCACGCGAAGCCGGACGACTGGTTGTCCACTCAGCCGAGCCCGCGTCGCCGGCAATTTGTTTCATGGTGCGATCGGTGAGGATAGAAGTGTCATACTTTTTGTCATTGATATCGAAACCTGGTACGACGTCACTGTCTTTCTTTTTGATGAGCAACCATTCGTTGCCTTTGCTGTCGGAGCGGCGGGCTTTGATGTGCACGAGCGCGAAATCGCCGTTGAGGCGCTTCCCTTTCAAGCGAAATTTGAGGTCCCCTTTCGCCAGCATTGCGGCCGCCTCTTTTTCCGTGCCGGGAACGTATTCTCCGTCGACGGGCACGGGCGACAGCGGCTCCCAGGTGCCGGCGTCCCACACCATCACCGTTCCGCCGCCGTAATTGCCTTCGGGGATGGTGCCTTCGAAGTCGTAATACGAGACGGGATGATCCTCCACTTGCATGGCGAGACGCTTGTCCGCGGGATCGAGCGACGGGCCCTTGGGAACGGCCCACGACTTGAGCACGCCTTCCATCTCCAGGCGAAAATCGTAGTGCAGGCGGGACGCGTCGTGGCGCTGCACGACAAAGCGATGCCGCGACTTTTGTTCGAGCATCGGCGGGGGCTCGGGAGTTTCTCCAAAGCGGCGTTTGCGTTTGTATTCGTCGAGCGACATGGAGGATATTGTAGAACTTCTTGCGGTGACCTCACATCAGCTCGGTTTAAGGCCGTATACTGATCCGGTTTCTGAAGGAGTTTTACATGAATGGATTGCCTTGCGGCCGCATCCGGCGTGGGTTCGTCTTTATTTGTATCTGCCTCAATGCTGCGATTCTGTATGCGCAAAACGCGACGCCGATCTCCGCGGCGCTACAGGAGAAAGTTGACGCCGTGGTTGGCCAGGCGCTGACCAGCACCGGCATTCCAAGCGCTTCGATCGCCATCGTGCAGAACGGAGCAATAACCTATCTTCACGCTTACGGAGAAGGCCGCATCGATCCGCTTACCCCAGCGACGCCTTCGATGCGCTACAGCATCGGTTCGATCAGCAAGCAATTTACGGCGACCGCTGTACTGCTGCTGGCGGAACAAGGGAAGCTTTCGCTCGACGATCCCGTTTCGCGATTTGTTCCGAATCTGACGCGCGGAAGCGAAGTGACGATTCGCGAATTGCTGTCGCACACGTCTGGCTATCAGGACTACTGGCCGCAGGACTACGTTCCTCCTTTTATGCTGCAGCCGGTGACGGCGGACAAGATTCTCGATCTGTGGGCGCGCAAGCCCCTTGATTTCGATCCGGGAAGGGAGTGGCAATACAGCAATACCAACTTTGTAATTGCGGGACTGATTGTTGAGAAAGCGAGCGGCGAACCCCTGCTGCAATTTCTGAGCGAGCACATTTTTGTGCCACTGGGCATGAAGAGCGTGATGAACATTGATCAGAACCGTCTCACGGAAACGGACGCGACCGGATACCTGCGCTATGCGCTCGGGCCGCCGCGGCTGGCGCCGAAAGAAGGCAAAGGATGGCTGTTTGCGGCGGGCGAATTGGCTATGCCAGCCGAGGACCTTGCCAGGTGGGACATCAGCATGATCGACCAGACCGTGTTGAAGCCCGCCTCCTATGCGCAGATGGAAACAGAGGTCCAACTCAAGAACGGGTTAGGCACGCACTACGGCCTGGGCGTTCATGTGGGGCAGCAGTTCGGGCAGCGCCAGATCGATCATGGTGGCGAGGTCTCCGGCTTCACCGCGCACAACATGGTTTTCCCGGATGCGCGCATGGCCGTGGTTGTGCTGGTCAACGAAGACTCGGTGGGAGCGTCGGGCGATATTGCGCGTGACATTGCGGGCTTGCTTTTTCGCGAGAGCGATGCGGGAAAGCAAGAGAACCAATCCCGCGAAATATTTGCCGCGCTGCAGCATGGGAAAATCAATCGCGCGCTGTTCACCGACAACTGCAACAGCTACTTCACGGAGCAGGCGCTTAAAGATTTCGCGAGCAGCCTGGGCCCGCTGGGATCGCCGCTGGAGTTTACGCAGACGTACAAGCAGGACCGCGGGGGCATGACGTTCCGCTTGTTCGACGTGCGCTTTGCGCAAAAGACGGTCGAAGTTTGGGAGCGCGTTATGCCCGATGGAAAGATCGAGCAGTATCAGGTGGGAGCGAAATAGAAGATGCCGACCCGATGAAGCGTGAATATCCCGAGTCGCCGCTGGTGGGGGTGGGCGCGGGGATCGTCCATGACAGTCGCGTACTGCTGATTCGGCGCGGAACTCCGCCGCTGCTGGGGGAGTGGTCATTGCCGGGCGGGGTGCTTGAATGTGGCGAAACTTTGCGCGAGGCCGTAGTCCGGGAAGCTCGCGAAGAAACCGGATTAGTGATCGAGACAGGCGATATGCTTGGCGTGTATGAGCGCGTGATTCGGGCAGAAGATGGACGGGTACGCTATCACTTCGTGCTGATTGATTTTCTGTGCCGTACGTCTGGCGGTGAGTTGAAGGCGGGGAGCGATGCGGCGGAAGTTCGCTGGTTTACGCGCGAAGAATTGCCTGCCCTCAAACTGGCACACGATGCGAACGATGTTGCGCTTAAGGGATTGGCGCGGGTTGGCTTAAAGGATTTTGTGCGCGGGCGACAGGATCTCAGCGGCTAAAACCGGTCTTAACAGGGCGTTCGTGCAGCACTAGAGCATTGCTCCACCCAAGATCAAACTGCAGCACCCGTTGCGCCCCCTCCCCGGCACGCCGAAGAGAGAGCATGCCGGGGTTGTGAACCGCGAGTCTTCCAGGAGTGTCGTTCTCTACTCGCTGATCACAGAACGTACGATTTCCTCTTCCTTGCGTCTAAATAGTTGCTAGCATCGTTTTGAACCCTTTTCGGGATTAAATGCCAAAATCGAACCGATCCAACGACGGAGCGGGAGCCGCCGCAGCCCTCGCCGCAACCTTCTATGAGCGTAGCGGGGCGGCAGCGTATGGCATGAGCGCCGATCGCTTCGCGGCGATACTTGACGAAATAGTGCGCAAGTACGTTTCTCCGGGGGCGTCTCTTATTTCGGATGCTCACTCTTCCAGCTTCCCGACGGAGCAAATCGCCGGCTTTTGCGCTGGACTGCGGCTGGAAGAACTGGCGCTGGCGCGCGCTTGCGCGGCCGGAAACGAACGGGCGTGGCAGGACTTTATCAGCCGCTATCGGCAGAAGCTGCACAGCATGGCTCTGCATATTACGCGCGACGGCGCGCACGCCGCGGATTTGGCCGACTCGCTGTTTGCCGATCTTTACGGCGTGAACGCCCGCGACGGAGTCCGCCAGTCGAAGCTCCTGTCGTATACCGGCCGCGGTTCGCTCGAAGGCTGGCTGCGCACCGTGATGGCGCAGGAATTCATCAATCGCTATCGCAAGCAGAAGCGCACGGTCAGTCTGGAAGAACAGACCGACGAAGGTGTGCAGTTCGCGGCCGCGGTGACTGATCCGGCGTCG
>PMSZ01000125.1 GCA_003168235.1 Acidobacteriaceae bacterium | reverse complement strand
CTCGCGTCGCTCGGGATGACAATTCATTATGATGACGGTTCGTTGTGAACTCTGACAAATGACTCTTGATCTTTTTACCCGCGCTGAATCCGCGGCTGCGTTTGTGCTTTCGCAGACTGCGCTGCGTCCCCAGATCGGGCTGGTTCTGGGCTCGGGGTTGGGAGCGTTTGCCGACGACTTGACGGACGCCGTGCGCATTCCGTATGCGGATATTCCGGCGTTTCCGCGATCGACGGCGGCGGGGCACGCGGGACAACTGGTGATTGGGAAGTCGGGAGACGTTCCCGTAGCGGTGATGCAGGGGCGGGTGCATTTGTATGAAGGGTATTCGGCGGCGGAGGTTGCGTTTCCGGTGCGGGTGCTGGGGCGGGCGGGGATTCGCGCGCTGATTCTGACCAATGCTGCCGGAGGAATCAACGTCGAGTATGGACAGGGCGCACTGGTTATGCTGCGCGATCACATTAATCTGCAAGGGCAGAATCCGCTGACGGGGGCGAATGACGAGCGGTTTGGGCCGCGGTTTCCGGACATGACCTATACGTATGCCAAGCGCTATCGCGAGATTGCATTGGAGGAGGCGAACAGGCTCGGGGTTTCTCCGCATGTGGGGGTGTACGCGGCGCTGGCGGGGCCGAGTTATGAAACGCCGGCGGAGATTCGTTATCTGCGAACGATTGGCGCCGATCTGGTGGGGATGTCTACGGTGCCGGAAGCGATTGTGGCGCGACACATGGGGATGAATATTCTGGCAATTTCGTGTGTCACGAATATGGCGGCGGGGATTCTTGATCGGGCGCTGGTGCACGAAGAAGTGCTGGAAGTGGGGCGGCGGGTGATGGGGCAGTTCGTCGCACTGTTGCGGGCAGTCCTGCCGCGGATGATGGAGGAAGTCAAGAAGACGGGGTAGATTCGTTTGGCCCCGGCGCGAAGTTCATTTCAGGCGTCTATAGGCGTCTATCGGCATCTATAATCATGGCGGCCACTCAACTTGCCGACAATTCGAAGAGGAGAGATAGCGATGTCGAGCGCGATTCCAGAAAAGTACGTCGACCTTTTTCAGAAGAAGGCTTTTGCCAATCTAGCGACTCTGATGCCGGATGGACGGCCGCAGGTGACTCCGGTGTGGTGCGATTATGACGGGCAGCATGTGATTTTCAATTCGGCGCGGGGACGACAGAAAGACAAGAACGTGCGGCGCGATCCGCATGTGGCGCTGGCGATTGTGGATCCCGACAATCCGTATCGATATCTGGAGATTCGCGGGACGGTGGTGGAAATTACGGAAGACGGCGCCGACAAGCACATCGACAAGATGGCGAAGAAGTATATGGGGCTGGACAAGTATCCGTATGCGAAGCCGGGCGAGGTGCGGGTGATTTATAAGATCAGGCCGGAACATACGAATGTGATGGGGTAGAACTGCGGCGACCCGAAGGAACGTCCGTAACTTGCGCTCATCGGGCAGTTCACGGAAGCTCGGGTAGGATCCTCGCAAGCTTGACGCGATTGAGGCGACTGCCGTGGACCATTTCTCATCGGGGACGCGTAATCAGCCCGAGATTACGACCTTGTTTGGCCCGCCGAAAACGCCGGCCGGGACGGAGCCACCTCCGCCAGACGAGAGATTCGCAATCACCCGGAAATCGTTGGGCAAAACTCTGGTCTACCTGGCTGTAATCCCTTTTCTGTGGGGCGCCTATGTTGGCGCGTACCACTACTGGCACCCAGCGCCGACGCTCTGGACGCGGACCGACGCTACGGTGCTGGATGGCAAGATCCAAATAAAGCGAGATATTTGTCCTCCGGGGTGGCACCCGACACCCACGGCGCACGCGATTGACAACTGCGATCATTATATTTTTCGTTTCGGAGTTTCCTATTTGGTGGCGGGAGCCGCTCACCAATCGACGATTGACTCGCCTTTGTTCACAAACAAGCGCGAGGCTGAGAATTGGGCCTCGCAGTTTACGCCCGGCCGTCAACTGGCAATTATTTACGATCCATTGGATGCAGGCCGTGTTCGCCGCGCGGATGACCCTCCACTCGGCCAATATGCCGGAGGGCCGTCGATTGGTTATTACCCGTTGGGTATAGCCGGTCCTGAGGTTGTCGTCGAGTCTGCCGCAGGACCGCTGAAAGCGGCGTTTTGCCTGCTGTTGCCTGGGATACTTCTGATTCTGAGTTCGCGGTCGGAGCGACGCGAACTTGATACCGAGTCCGCTCCGTGGTTGAGTTAAAGCTCGCCGCGTTAAATCGGGTTTAGGGTCTACATCTCATTCGTCCGAATTGCGTCCCAGGCCGGCTGCTTCGGTGACGTTTTTTCCTTTGGCAAGTCTAATCACTTCGGGGATGGGCCTGATCGTTTTCGGCGGCAGGTGCCGTTTGCTTGAACTTTCCGGCGTCATCTCTCGTAATAAAAATGAACGGGACAAGAACGATTGGCGCGTCAAGCCATGAATCCCGCGGTATGGTTTCCTGGAGGGTTACGATGCAGTTTGTAAAGAGCGGTGAGCTCGGCGAAAGCGGCCCGGTCAGCAACAGCGTTTCAGCGCAGCAGGTGGTGAATGCGGCGCATGATGAACTGTTGCAATTGATGCGGCAGCGTGCGGAAGTGATGAAGCGTATTGGGACGGTGAAGCAGACGATTGCCGGTTTGGCGAATCTATTCGGCGAGCAGCTGCTCGACGACGACTTGCTGGAACTGATCGACCGCAAGCCGAACGGACGTCAGCCGGGGTTTACCAAGGCTTGCCGCAGGGTGCTGATGGAAGTGAAGCGTCCGCTGGGAGCGCGGGAGGTTTGCGTGGAGTTGGAGCGAAATGCTCCGGCAATTCTGGCGAGACATAAGGATCCGCTGGCGTCGGTGACAACGGTTTTGAATCGGCTGGTGGATTATGGCGAGGCGCGCAGTTTGAGCAACGATCGCGGGCGGCGGGTGTGGGAGTGGGTTAGCGAGGGTGACGTGGCGGCGGACGGGATGAGTTCCGGAAGGACGGCGTAAGCGAGCATCTCGGCGGCCAAGCCGCATCTTTTCAAGACAATTGCGGCGCGATTGAAGTCTTGCCCTTCCCAGTTTGTGGCCTTCTCGAAAGCTTCCCCGCGATAATTCTTAGCAGGCTTAAGCTTGCAGCAAGCGGCATTTTTCTGATGCCGGAACGCCCGCCCCAGGGCAATCCACTGTGACCGTTGGCCGAGGCAGAGGGCTCTCTTCTAGCGTCGGAAACGGGAACTCCAATCCAGTACTATGCCCTGATGTTTCAGTACTTTCGTAACTCTCAGTTGGGCAGTTGAGAGCGGTATTCTAGGGTTGATCCTCTCCCCGATCTTGATCAAATTCCTATCCAGGGTATAAGTGCGGCTTGTCACCGCGAGGGCTACGGTAATGGCGACGATGTTCGGGCGGTTTGAAATCCAGAGTGAACTTTCGAAGTCAGACACTGCCTCGATTTACAAGGCGATGGACACGAAGAGCGAACAGGTCGTGGCGTTGAAGACGCAAGACCTGGGGCCGCTCGGGGAGCGCGCGGCGAAATTTGTGGAAACGCTGATTGCCGAGGGCGAAAGCACGCGTGATCTGGCGCACCAGACCATTGTGGCGCTTTACGGCGCGGGCGAGATTGAGGGACAGTTTTGCGCGGCGATGGAGTACATCCAGGGGAACAGCATCGCCACGATGCTGGCGCGCAAGGAAGGGTTTTCGATCTGGGACCTGCTCGACATTACGCGCCAGGTTTGCGCGGGGTTAGAGCACGCGGCCGACAAGGGAGTGGTGCACTGTTCGCTGGAGCCGGCGAAGATCATGGTGCAGTGGGACGGGATGGTCAAGATTCTGGGCTATGGCATCTCGAACATGAGCCTGATTGAAGCGGAATTGGGGAAGGGTTTGGGACGGCTGATGCCGTATTGTTCTCCCGAACAGATTCGCGGCGAGGCGATGGACCTGAGGGCGAACGTCTATACACTGGGCGCGATTCTTTACGAGATGGTGGTGGGCGAGCCGGCGTTTGGAGCGACGGATCCGGTGGCGCTGGTGCAACAGATTGAGAGCGAGATTCCGGCGAGCCCAGCGGCGGTGAATTCCAAGATTCAACCGGCGGTGAGCGCGCTGATTATGAAGGCGCTGGAGAAAGATCCGGAGCAGCGGTACCAGAGCGCGCGCGAGTTGCTGATCGATCTGGAAGGTTGCAAGGAAAGCGGCAAAAAGGCGACGGGCGAAGTCAAGAAGGCGACAGCAGCGACGAATGCCGTGGTGAGCCAGGCGGATCGGGCGGCAGCAGCGGCAAAGTTTGCGGCGTCGGCCTCGAGTGCGGTTGCGCCGAAGAGTGCAGCGGCTCCGGTTGCACCTCGAACGGTTGAACCCAAACCAGCTGCGCCCGTGATGGCTGCACCGAAAGTTACGGCGCCGGTTTCGCCGCGAGTGGAATCTGCAAAAACCAAATTTTCACCAAGCGCAGCGCCGGTTGCTGAAACCAGAGCGGCGGCCGCCGCTGCGGGAAGCTATGGCGAAACGAGCGGAGGCTTTGGGGAGTTTGAAGTAAGCGCTCCGCAAGCTCAGACTTCAGGAAACCCGGTTTTATCGGCGGCGGTAGTGGAGCCGGAGACGGAAGAGCCAGCATTTGAACGGCGATCACCTGAGCTGCCATCACCGGAGCGGGCATCGGAGCGGCAGACGAGGCGTGTGGCGGCGGATCCGATGATGTCGGAGCCGGCGAAACCTGCGGCGAGCCAGAGTTTTTCTGATCTGGCAGAAATGCCTCCACTGAAAGAACCGATGTATGAGCCGCCAGATCCGGAACCTGCGGAGCCATTGCACTCGGCGACGGTGCAGCTGTATCCGCGAAAAGACAAAGATGAAAAGCCGAAGGTCCAGCCGCGGGAAGTTGCGGAGAAGGCGTTCCAGCAAATCGCGACGATTCCTCCGCGGTTAATGCTGTTTTCGATTTTAGGCGCGGTGGGATTGATTCTGGTCATCGCCATGGCGGTGTTCTTCCATGTGCGATCGGAGGACGACGGTTCGACAGCTGCTCCGCGACCGACGAAGGCGAGGAGTGCAACTCCGGCGGAAACGACGGCGCAGACGCAAGCGCCGCGCGTGCAGAAGCCGATTGCTCCTCCCATGGAACCGCCGCTGGAACCCCAGCCCGACTTGAAGGTGCGGCAGGTGGCGGTGGCAAAGCGGGGCGCGAAGAACAATCGGCCTGTGCCTGCTGCTGTCGCGGCGCCGGTCGTCGTCGCCGGACAGGCGCTGATTGACTCGACGCCGCAGGGCGCGCAATTCCAGGTCGACGGAAAGAGCGATCCTTCATGGGTCACTCCGTTTACGGTGGCAGAGCTGAACCCTGGGAAGCACATCGTCTCGGTCAGCAAGAGTGGTTATACGTCGGACACGCGGTCGGTCGATGTGGGGTCGGGAAGCAAGGCGTCTGTGGTATTTCATCTGGCGCCAATGAATGCGCTGATGGTGTTGAACAGCATGCCGGCTGGCGCGACAGTCATCATCGACGGCAAGACGACGGGACGGGTGACTCCGGCGCAGTTCGCGGTGGAAAAGGGAAGCCACGCGGTGCTGTTGCGGAAAGAGGCATATCTGGATGAGACGGTCACGGCCGATCTGGGGCCGGGGCAAAACTTTCAGTATGCTCCGACGCTGCGAGCGCTGGGGAACACCGAAGACATGCGCACGGTGGGCAAGCTGAACAAGCTGTTTGGACGCGGCGGCGACAGCACGGCCGGCATGGGTACGGTGAGTATTCACACGGTGCCGAAGGGCGCGCAGGTTGCCATCAACCAGCATATGCTGGACAAGAATTCTCCGATGGATGTGATGCTGGGACCGGGGAACTACATCGTGGACATCACGATGACCGGGTTCAGGCCGGTACACAAGATCATCAGTGTGGATAAGGGCGGGAAGACTCCGATCGACGAGATTCTGGAACGGCAATAACGCAGTTTCCAGCCGATTACTTGGAGCCACATCGGCTGGAGCCGGCAGCAGTACTCTTCATTTCACGTAACATCAGCGTTTCACCAACATCCGCGTTTCACCCAACATCAACTGTATCGATTTCCTCTTAAATACAAGTGCTCCGATTCCTGGGTCAGCTAAGTACCGGGCCAGCTAGGTTCAGGTCGGGTGTCACTAAGAGACGTGATGCAAGTCACATCCTGCGGAGTTGAAAGGGCGCACAATGACGGAGTAATTGAGGATGTGACTTTGTGCCTACGCCGCCCAGGCCCGGCAAGTTGAGTACCGAGCTATCGCAGGCCCTTCGCAGGCTCAGATCCGTTCGGCCGTTTGCCAGGGGAAGCACGCTGTTCCGAGAGGGATCGGCGGTGACTGGCATCTATCTGGTGGAAAGTGGAGCGGTGCGGGTTCTGCTGTCGAACGGCGGGATGGAAAGGCAGCTTCTGGACGTCGCCGGGCCGGGAACCGTACTGGGGCTGAGTGAGAGCATGAGCGGAGAGAAGCATCGGAGTACTGCGGAAGCGGAGGAATACACGATGGCGGTGTTTATTCCGCGCGAGGAGTTGCTGGAGTTCTTGCGGGAGCACGGCGATTTCTGCATGCAGGTGGTGCGGCTGCTGAGCGACGACTTGCACGGACTCTACCACAAGTTTCGCAGCATCACAGCGCATCCGGGGCGTCCGCGGCAGCGGGCGCTGGATGAACAGCTGAATTGACGGGAGCAGGTCTTAGTTCTTAGGTGTCAGGTCTTAGGAAAAACAAAATGCTTGGCCCTGAGAACCTGAGACCTGAGACCTGA
>PMSZ01000395.1 GCA_003168235.1 Acidobacteriaceae bacterium | reverse complement strand
TCGGAAAGTCCGGCGATTGATTTCAGAAACGCATCGCGCGTCGCCTGCAAACTCTTGAGCGCGACCTCGCGTTCTTCCGGCGTCAGTGTTTTTGCTGCCGGAGCCGCGTTGGTTTGCGCGACGCTTGAGAATGCAAGCGCAAATACAAGAGACAGCAGGAGAGAAAACTTCCATTCAACCTTCATTGATTTTGCCCCAGGAGTGATTTGGAAAAGCTGCAAAGCAATTATCTCTGCGCTTTTCGTTCAGCCTCACGGTAACATACGCGGGGACGGAGCCAAAAGTTCACTCGAACCAGCCACTGCGGTAAGCGATCCACCACGAGAAGTAAATGATTGGGATCGTCGCGCCCACCGCCCACCACAATGGCAGAACCACATCGGCGAGCAGCCCGAGCACGGTCATTGAACCCCAAAAGATTTTGCGCTCCATACCTGGATTGTAAGTCTTTCGCGTCACGCATAATCCCGTTTTGGCGGATTGCGAAAAATCTTCAGTTTTGTATCGAAAGTTTCCGCCATCGGGAATGCGGCGGACGGAAGACACAACAATCCGCGTCTCCGCCCAGGAATCACAACTTGGGCTTGAGTTCTTCCATCACGCTCTGAATCAGCTCTTTGGCGTCGGTAAGATTTTTCATGATGAGCTGAATATCCATGACCGGCTTGCCTGGCCAGCGCTGGCTCTGGCAGTAAACGCCATGCTGGCCGACCAGCGCCATCGCGTCCGTCACCAGATCCATGGTGACCGCGAGCCGTCCGCGGGGCACGCCCATCCGCATTTCGAAATTTTCGAGCTCTTCCCGCTTTTCGTTGAACACGGCCATGGAGAGATTGTAGCCGGGATGTGGGTATAATTCAGCAGTCAGCAAATTGGCCTTGCGCCGCCCACGCGGCGAACGAGAATGTCTTGGCTAAATGCTAAATGCTAACGGCTAATTGCTATCCCAGGAGGAACAAATAAATGGCGAAGAAGTTTGCCTTAATTGCAGCTTTACTCTTTACGCTCGCAACCCTTGCTCCGGCGCAGATGGGCGATTCGAAGGACAAATCCAAACGTCCCAGCCCGCCCGCCAGCGCGACCTGCAAGTTTTCTGACGGAAAGACAGTCAAGATCGACTATTCCAGCCCGCGTGCAAAAGGGCGAAAGATTTTCGGCGGGGCGAGCGAGGGAGCGCTGGTTCCGTACGGCGAAGTCTGGCGCACCGGCGCGAATGAATCGACCACTTTCGTCACCGATGCCAATCTGACCGTCGGAGGTAAGCCTGTTCCCGCCGGCAGCTATACCATCTTCACAGTCCCTAAGGCCGACCAATGGTGGCTGGTTATCAGCAAGAAAACCGGCGAGTGGGGAACGGACTATCCCGGCGAGAAAGAAGATCTGGCGCGCGTGCCGATGAAGGTCTCGCAAAACGGCCCGCCAGTTGAAAATTTCTTGATCGCCTTCGATCAGGCTGGCAGCAAATGTACCCTGCGCATGGAGTGGGCAACGACCATCGCCAGCGTCGACATCACAAAATAAGAATCTGCTTGTGGAGACGGGGCTTGCCCCGTCTCGCCGGGCGCTATACTAAAACCCGATGCGGCCGATGCTGCGCTTTCTCTGGAATTCCACCCGCGGACACCGAATTGCGCCTTGGCGTAGTCCCTATCTTTTATGGCGCATCGAGACCTTCACTGGCGTCAAGATGACCCAGATCGGGTTCCTGGAATTCTGGGAATTCGTGTGGACGGAGCGCTCCAGCCTGTGGCGTTTTCTAAAGTGGACGTCGGAAATGGACCACTACATCCATCTGACTGCAAGTAACCAGCACGCAGTTCCCAGTATCCAGAAAAAACCGTGACTCATTGACGCTGGGTACTGGCAACTGGGTCCTGGGTACTCGCTGCTACCCTCCCATCACCACATTCACTTCGCTGCCTTTGCCCGCGCTCAGCAATTGATTGGCGGATCCTCGATTGGCAGCAATCTCCAGAAAACCCATGCTGCCCAGAATTCCGAAAACCTCGCCGGGAGTGCCTTCGGCATAGTTCGCGCAGATGCGGGTCGCCGGTGCTTTGGCTCCAATCGCGATCTTGAACGCTGGCGGTGCCGCGCCGAATAGCTGGGGCGCATCTTTTGGAGTGATGTTGGTGATGAGGTTGCCGAAACGGTCCACCTTCAGCACCACGCCGCGTAGCGTGTGCTCATCAACCGGTTTGGGACGTGGCGCGCCGAAGCGCACGTAGTCAGTAATCTCTTCGCCGAAGCGGTCGGCCTCCACTCCTTTGGCAAGATACGCCGCGATCGGCGAAAAAATATCGCGCGCATGGAACGTATTGCTCAGCGGCTGCAGAAAATAATGTTCGGAGGTAATGTGGCGGACGGATTTGCGCTCCTCGCGGTCGTAGATAAGAGAAAGCACCCCGTTATCGGGAGCCACAAAAAGGTGCCGCTCGCCCGTCATCATCACCGGCCGCCGCGCCGTCCCCACTCCCGGATCGACGATAACCATGTGCACGGTTCCGGAAGGGAAGTACGAGTAAGCTTGCGAGATCGTTAGCGCGCCATCCAGAATATCGAACGGCTGCACCGCATGGCTGATGTCGACGATCTGCGCATCGGGAGCAATCTCGAGTATCACGCCTTTCATCGCGCCGATGAAATGATCGTTGAGTCCGAAATCGGTGGTCAGGGTGATGATAGAAGTGCGAGCCAATTCGTTACCTCGTAAGAAAAAATTAGGACTTACTCGAAGTATCGAATGCCGCACCGCAGCGCGTCAAGGCACGTACGTACTACTCTAGTTCGCGAGCATCGGGTGACTCGGTCGGGCAACTCAGTGCGAAAGCTGCGCTCTTTCCGCAAGAAAGTCGTCCTGGCATTTTTTCGCCGCCGCGAGCAGTTGTTTGTACTCGGGCGTCCCTCGCAGCGAGACCAGCAGGGCGTCCTTCTGCAAGGCCTGATAGGCGCAATAGCGCCCCGTGATTGAAGATTTGATCAGCCGCACCGCTTCATCTTTCTGGCCACAGAAGGCCATCACGGTTCCCGAACTGTATCGGCGCTCCGGATCGGGGTCGCCCATCAGCGTTGGTTCGATTTCGCGGGCGATCTGATCCACCTCAGCGGACGGCGATTGCGTGGGCGATCGAAGCTCAGAACAGGCTGCGTAAAGCGGCCTCCAAAGCGGCCTCCTGGGACTAGCTGCCGGCATTTGCTGCACCGCGTCGCGCGCGTCCGCCAGTTTCCCCGCTCTCCATAGCATGGAAGTGATGTTCGCCCTGTACCACTCCGATCCTGCGTCAAGGCGCAGGAAGTCGATGGCGCGCTCGGCGTCTCCCGATGCTGCAAAAGCGATCGAGCAGGAGCGCAAGCCAAAATTTCCTGGGTCTTCCGACCGTGCGATCTCGCACTCTCGTGTGGCTTCGTCCAGCAGCCCAGCATAGCGGAGGACGTAACTGCGCGCGAAGTGCGCGAAAGAGGAGCTGGGTGCGCGCTTCACCAGATCGTCAGCCTCGATGCTCGCCTTGGCCAGTTCGCCCCGCTCCACCCGATTGGCGATGGTCTGCACGGCTGCCTCGACGAGGTTTGGATCGAGAGTCAGCGCTCGCTGCAGTGCGGCATTCGATTTCTGGAACGCCGCTTCGCCTCCGTCCGAATACTGGGAGTCCCAATAGTAGCGGAGGCCCAGTTCGCTCCATGCGGGCGCATAAGTCGGGTCGAGGCCGACGACGCGCTCCAACGTGGCAATGGCTTCTTTGTTGGGAGCGGCGTCCCGCCCTTGAGCCAGGCTCCGCAGGTAGAGGTCGTAGGCTTCTTCATTCTTGGGACGAGTGCCCGTTTCTGTCGAGTCCGTGCCCGCACCCAGCGCCGGAACCAATCCCTGCCGGACTTTCTCCGCGATCTGGCCGCGCATGGCAATCATGTCGGGAGCGGCGACGTTGAGAGTGTCGCGCCACAGCGTGCGGTTGTTTTCCACATCGATCGCTTCCAGCGTGATCTGCAACTGGTCGCCTTCTTTCAGGTAGTGACCGGTGACGATGTCGGTGACGTGCATCTCGCGTCCCGCCTGCTGCAGATCGAGGCCTGCGGCCGTGTATTTACTGGTCGTCGCAAAGGGACGGATCGACAACGTATGCACATAGCTCAGCGCCGTCGCGATTTCGTCAGGCATAGCGAGGCTCAGAAAATCAACTGCCTTATCGCCACCAACATTCTGAAACGGAAGAACCGCAACCGTGGTCGGTGCGACGGACCCTTTCGCCGGAGCCGCATGCTGCCGCGACTGCGACAATGACTGCCAGTAGAAAATGCCCACCGCGACCAATGCGATCGCAGCAGCAAGGCCAGCGATCATCCCATAGGGCATCTTCCGTGCCGGAGTTGCGACTGCGCCAGAGCCGCTTGGAGCGCGGTTCGCCGCCGAACTCGCCGTCCCGCCAGCCGCTGCAATCGAGATTCCCGATACTTCGTTTTCGCCACCCGCGACCGCAATCAGCGTTCGCGAAGTGTCCGTGTCGCGCTTCAGCCGTTGCAGGTCGCTCCGCATTTCAGACGCGTGCTGATAGCGCAAGTTGCGGTCTTTCTCCAGCGCCTTATTAATGATGTCTTCCAGTTTCGCCGGGACATCCCGATTCAACCGCACCACCGCCACCGGTGCGCGATTCATGATGGCTTCGCAGATGACAGCCGAACTTTCTCCGCGGAAAGGCACGTCGCCGGTCGCCATCTCATAGAGCACGGCGCCGAAAGAAAACAGGTCGGTGCGGGCATCCAGGTCGCGCGCCCGGACCTGCTCCGGCGACATATAAGCGACGGTGCCGACCATGGTGCCGGGACTGGTGAGGTGGGCCTCGTCCATCGTCAATGCGGTTCCTCGCGTCGATCCGGGAGGGTTACTCGATGAACCTCGGGCGTCGGCGACCTTCGCCAAGCCAAAATCGAGAATCTTGGCGTGGCCGCGCTTGGTCACAAAAATATTTGCGGGCTTGATGTCGCGGTGGACGATTCCTTCCGAGTGCGCCGCGTCGAGCGCGTCGGCAATCTCGATCGCCAACCCGAGCAGTGTCTCGTTATCCAGCGGGCGCCCCATGACCATGTGCTTCAACGTCATGCCGTCCAGGTATTCCATGGCGATGAAGCGCTTGGTCTTCTCCGCCGGACCGTACTCGCCAATCTCGTAAATCGTGCAAATATTTGGATGGTTCAGCGCCGAGGCGGCGCGTGCTTCGCGGCGAAACCGTTCCAGTGCCTGCGCATCCTGCGCGACATCGTCCGGCAGAAATTTAAGGGCGACAAAGCGCCCCAGCGACGTGTCCTCGGCCTTGTAGACAACGCCCAT
>PMSZ01000257.1 GCA_003168235.1 Acidobacteriaceae bacterium | reverse complement strand
CCGACAACCAGTTTCCCTACGTGGTGTATGGGGCGCAACAGGATAGCGGCGCGGCGTCGGTGGTGAGCCGGGGAGACTCCGGCCAAATCTCGCCGCGGGACTGGTCTCCGGCGGGGCCGAGCGAGAGTGGATACCTGGTGGTCGATCCGAAGGATCCCGACATTATTTACCTGAGCGGGACTTATGGCACGGTGGCGCGCTACAACAAAAAAACGGGGCTCAGCCAGGACATTACTCCGTGGCCGGCGAGCGGGTTCGACGCAGAGGTGCACGAGCGGAAGTATCGCGACCCGTGGACCCCTCCACTGGTTCTTTCGCCGCTGGATCCGAGCGCGCTTTATCTGGGAACGCAATATGTGATGGAGACGGTGGATGGCGGGCTGCACTGGGAGACGATCAGTCCCGATCTGACGGGCGCGGCGGCGGATGCAAAGGCTGAGAAGCCGGCATATCCGCCGACGCTCGAACAGGCGAAGCGCGCGGGCTATGGAGTCGTGTTCACTATCGCGCCATCGCCTGTGAACCGCGAAGTGATCTGGGCCGGAAGCGATACGGGACTGATTCACCTGACTCGCGATGGGGGAAAGAGTTGGAAGGATGTCACTCCGCCGGGAGTGAGCGACTGGAGCAAGATTTCGCTGATCGAAGCTTCGCACTTCGATGCCGGCATCGCTTACGCGGCGGTTGACCGCGGGCGGCTCGACGACCGTACTCCGTATATTTATCGAACGCGTGACTACGGTGCGACGTGGCAACTGGTGACGACCGGCATCACGGCTCCGGCATTCTTGCGCGCGGTTAGGGAAGACCCGCAGACCAAGGGATTGCTTTTTGCCGCGACCGAGTTCGGCGTTTATGTGTCGTGGGATGACGGAGACCACTGGCAGTCGTTGCAGTTCAACCTGCCGATGACGGGCGTGCGCGATCTTGCCATCCACGGAGATGACCTGGTAGCAGCCACGTTTGGGCGGTCGTTCTGGGTGCTCGATAACATCACGCCGCTTCGGCAGGCGATGGACGCGAGGCGAGCGGGAGGCGCATGGCTTTATCGTCCGGCGACGGCGGTCCGCGTGGATAGCGATTCGTTTGTGGGCACGCCGCTTCCGCCGGAGGAGCCGACGGGAGAGAATCCTCCGAATGGCGCGATGGTGGATTATTACCTGCCATCGGCGGCGAGCAGCGTGGGTTTGGAAATTTTCGAGGTGCGGCAAAATGGTGCGCAACAGGATCTGGTCAGGAAATTTTCTTCGGAGGATGCGAGCACAGTGAAGCGTCCGCCGATGGCGGTGGCGGAGCGGTGGTTCATGAAACCGGAAGTTCTGGGGAAGACTGCGGGGATGCATCGCTTTGTGTGGGACCTGGCGTGGAAGAACTCCGGCGGCCCGACGGCGGACGAAGACGACGAGAACCACATTCCGAGCGGACCGAAGGCGGCGCCGGGAATGTATGACGTGCGGCTGACGGTGGATGGAAAAACGCAGACACAGCGGTTGAAGCTCATCATGGATCCGCGCTCGCCAGCGACTGAGGAGGTCCTGGCGCAGCAGCTGCAACTGGCGTGGCAGATTTTTGGCGAGACCGTCGAGGCGAGGCGAGCACTGGCCGAGATTGCGTCGGTGCAGAAGCAGATCGCCGACCTGCAAACGAAGCTGGGCAAGCAGAACGCCCGGCTGCTGCCGGTTTTGGCGGAAGCGCAAACGGCAATTAGCAAGATCGTTACGAAACCGGAGCACACCGGGTTGAGTGACGCCAACACGAGTCTGGCGTCGGCGCTGCGGGTGGTGGAGGAGGGCGACCGGGCGACGCCATCGCAGGCGGTTGCGGTCTACGAGGAGTCGAGTCCGAGGGTGAAGGCGGGGATCGCGGAGTGGGACCAGTTCAAACAGACGAAGCTGCCTGAGATCAACCGGCAGCTGCACGAAGCCGGGCTGGCTCCGGTCGCGATGGCCGAGATCGAAGAGCAGGTCGAGTTCCTGGTGTCGCGCTAGGTCCCTCTGGGCCGCAAGAGTGAGATTTCTATGACCGAACTCGCGAGCCACTATCTGGAAGAGATCAAGCGGCAGCTCCGCGGGCACAAGCGCATGGCAGAAAACGCGCTTGATCAGCTCGAAGAAAAAGACTTCTTCGTTGCTCTCGATCCCGAGTCGAATTCGGTTGCTGCCATCGTCAANNCGTGACGCTCGATCCAGAGTCAAATTCCATTGCGACGCTGGTCAAGCACATCGCCGGCAACGCGCGATCACGCTTCACTGACTTCCTGACGAGCGACGGAGAAAAGGCGGACCGTTTTCGCGATCAGGAATTTGAAATCTCCGCGAGCACCACGCGCGAAGAAATCATGCGGCGGTGGGAGCAGGCATGGCTGCAAATTTTTTCCACGCTCGATGCGCTGCGCCCCGAAGATGTGGAGCGCATCATCACCATCCGCCAGGAGCCACACACGGTGATGCAGGCGCTGAACCGCGCCCTCGGCCACTACGCGCAACACATCGGGCAAATCGTTTTCCTGGCGAAACACCTGCGTTCCGACCAATGGAAAACGCTCAGTATTCCGCGCGGCAAGTCTGAAGATTACAAGACGGCGAGTCCGAACACGCATTCCCGCGGGGTGTACAAGACCTAGTGTTGCGTGCCGCGGCGACTGACGCATCATCCTGCTAAAGTGATCGGATCTCAGCGAACTCTCAGTGAATCTGGAGACGAATCCAATGCGCGTCCTGCTCACAATCGCGATTCTTTTGACTTTGATCTTGTCCGCGATCTTGCCCGCGGCGGCGCAGCCGTCGGCCATCGCCGTCCATGCCGACGCAAACCCCGCTGCCGAAGCCGAAATCAAGGCTCTGGAGCTGAAGCTGGCCGAGCTGATCGTTCACGCCGACTGGGACGAATATGCAAAGCATCTCGGCCCCGACTACATCTATATTCGGGAAACCGGACTTCCGGAGAATAAAGACCAAGCGCTTGCCACTCTTGCCGACATGAAACGCAGAATTATTTTCATGGAAATGGACCCGGCCGATTTCGTCATTCGCATCTACGGCGACACGGCTGTTTCGAGCGCGAGATTCGCGATCACCGTCCGCGACAACGGACAAGTAAGGGTTCATCCTGCCCGCCTTACCCACGTTTTTGTGAGACGCGACGGCCAATGGTATCTGCTCGCCGGCCAGTACACGCCCATCGGAAAATTGACTGTGAGATGAGTGCTAGAATAAGCCGTTTGCTCTTCTAACTCCGTTCTCTCAAGGGATCCTCCATGCCCAATACCATGCTGGCGGTGGTGAAGCCGGAAGCCGCGCCGGGTGCGGAAATCCGCGAAGTCAAAATTCCCACCTACGGCCGCACTGACGTTCTCGTCAAAGTCAAAGTCGCTTCCATCTGCGGTACCGATCTTCATATTTACGAATGGGACCGCTGGGCGCAGGGGCGAATTCATCCTCCGCTCATCCCCGGGCACGAATTCTGCGGCGAGGTGGTGGCGTTCGGCGATGAAGTCACCAGCGTGAAAGAAGGAGACTTCGTCTCCGCCGAAATGCACGTGGCCTGCGGCAAGTGCCTGCTCTGCCGCACCGGAGAAGCCCACATCTGCCAGAACG
>PMSZ01000312.1 GCA_003168235.1 Acidobacteriaceae bacterium | reverse complement strand
GACCCAATAAAAAACCCTCCCGACAATCTGAGAGGGTTTGCGAACTGGTTGGAGAAATTTTATGCGGCGCGCACGACGTTACCCGCCTGAAAGCCTTTCGGGCCTTTGAGCAGATCGAACTCGACGGTCTCGCCTTCATTCAGCGAGCGGTATCCGTTCTCCTGGATGGCGGAGAAATGTACGAAGACATCCTCGCCCGTGGAGCGCTGGATGAACCCGTATCCCTTCGCCCCGTTGAACCACTTCACAGTACCCTTCTCTCTCACAAAAAACTCCTTTCGCCTCAGTGCTCGGATTTATTCTTCCGCCGCTCGTCTGTCCCGCAACCCTTACCCACCACACTGGGCTATAGGACACCCCGCTCGACGCTACGACAAGAATTTACTTGCTGGCGCCGCTGCGGTAACGCGGTACCGCACCAACAGAAACGGCTCCTCTGAATTCCGGCGGACGGTTGCCCGCGACGAAAAACGGTGGAGCCGCGAAGACGAAGGCGCGATATCGCACAGCCACAGAAATGCCACTAGCCAGTCAATCTACAGACTCGCCAACCAACTGCCCGGTTGGCGAAGCACCAGATAATAGCAGGAACATTAGCGTTGGCAAGAGCTAAGTTTTGGAAGACCACCGGAAATCGAACGCATCTTACTCCAGCGCCACGTCGTGAACCCCAACTAGCCGGCCGTGCCGATGCTTCGACCGCGATCCGTAAGTATTTGATAATATTTGAGAAACTGTGTCCTCCATCGCTCCGATCAAGACTTCTGACCAGAAAGGCGCAAGCGAGTATCGCCCGGTCCCGGACGAAGGAATTGTGCGTTCGACGGCGCGCTACCTGCTCCGGACCGATGTGCATACCTTCGCCTTCTCGGTCGCAGCCAACTCCATCTTGTCGTTCTTTCCGTTCCTGCTCTTGCTGATGACGCTCATCCGTTACGTTTTTCACTCGCGCGTTATGTACAGCGTGGTCGAGAACCTGTTGCGCGATTATGTGCCGACCGGCCAGGAGTTCGTGATCCGGAACCTGAATGCGATGGTCGGCGTGCACCATCGCGCGCAGGTTTTTTCGCTGGCCATGTTGCTGATCACATCCACCGGAATCTTTCTGCCGCTTGAAGTGGCACTGAATCGTGTCTGGGGGTTTCCCAATAATCGCTCGTACCTGAAAAATCAGTTGGTCTCGCTCGGCCTGGTTTTTGCCTGCGGAATTCTGGCGCTGCTCTCCGTGGGATTGACCGCAGGCAACATGGCTTTCCTGACCAGGACGCTGCACGGTTATGGTGTCTGGTACGTCCAACTCGTGGGTTTCGTCACCATGAAGATTTGTTCGATTGCAGCCAGCATCGCGATCTTCTTCCTCGTCTACTGGCTGTTGCCGAACGGCAAAGTTCCGGCGTGGGGAGTTCTGCCGGCTGCGGTGATGATGGGATTGCTCTCCGAAGCGCTGAAATATGTTTATATCTTCGCGTTGCCGCGGCTGAATTTCGCCGAAGTGTATGGACCGTTTGCCATCTCGGTCAGCCTGATGTTCTGGGCGTTTTTTTCAGGGATGCTGCTGCTGACCGGCGCCCATCTTTCGGCGCGGAAAATCCTGAAGCATTTGTAATTGGTAATTTTAAAATCACAAATTCGTAAATTTCCACCGCGTCGCGGATTTAGGAAAACTCTTCTCAATAAACCCGAACACAGTGCTCGGTCGCACGATGAAGATGGGCTCATTCATGCTCCGCGGATCCAACTTGTACTTTTTCTTATAGACGGCTGCGATGCGCTTCAGGGGGGCGGACTCCTCGACTGGAGTAGCCAGGCCTTCGATGATCACAGCTTCCTCGCCGTTATCGTTCGCAATCGTGCACGCGGGGTTCGCGGCCAGGTTTTGACCCTTGCGGGATTTGCGTCCCGTGGAAAAAAAGAACGCGTCGTCGAGCCACACTCCCCAGACCGGCATAACATGCGGACGTCCGTGGTTCGCGTGGGTTGTCGATAACCAGAATGTGCGGCAGCGTTGCATTTTGCGGGCAACCCAGTCCCACCGAAGCAGACCTTTACCCTCATTGGCCCCGACAATACCGTAGCCGGGAGCGAAGGGGCGATCGGCAGGTGGCTGGGGTTTGCGTGCGACCGAGCGCGGATCGGTATCAGGTGGATTGGGCCGGAAGCGCTTCGGAGGTCGAGCAGGAGTGCGGTTTGCAGGAGTGCGGTTTGACAGAACGTCGTCTCCTTCTGTGCACCCTTCGTGTCCCCCGCGGCGGAGAGGTTGTTCTCCACCGCAGGGACACACAAGGGAAGACAGGCTGAAGCCAAGTCGCTGCCGATTACTTACCCGCGTACGTGTGCGCCGAGCCAATACCGGCGCACAGATCCCACCCAGTCGTGCACTGTGGAGCGCCTTGAGTGATGTCGTTGAAATCGGCTTTATACTCGGTCGGATTGGCCAGCTCTTTGTACAGGACGGTCAACTCGTCCGCAGTGGTATTTTTCCCGAGACTGCCGGCTGCATTGACGATCCCGGCAAGGTTGGCGAAGCCCAACTCGTGCCGCCCACCGAATACCAGTCGCCATCGAGATAGATCACGGCGCAGCAGAAATCGGAGGCCACGTCAGGGTATCCACGCTGGGTCCCGACGATGTCCTCGATGCCGTTCTGGTAGCTGGGACGGAGTTCGTAAGGACTGAGGTCGCCACCGCCGCCGCCGTAAACCTCGCTCTCGAAGTCGCCATTTTTTTCATTGCGGTTGAAATAGGTGCCTCCAACCGATACCACGTTGGGGGATGAGCCCGGATAGATGCTGACGCCGATACCTGAATCGCCAGAGGCAGCGAAAAAGACAACATCCTTCTTGTTAAAAAGTTTGTCTTCCTTGGTCTCCGTGCTCCACTCCGCATCGCCCCAGCTCATGCTGACAACGCCGCCGCCAGCTTCTTTAACCAGCTTGGCAGCCAGCGTCACGGCGTCCCAAAACGGATCGGTCGCGCATGTTCCCACGTTGCACAGCTTTGACACTACCAAGTAGAGCTTGGCCTGCGGTGCCATGGAGTGGGCCCACTCGATGTCCAGCGCTTCCTCGACTTCCCAACCGGGCTCTACCTCAGGCTGTTTCTTGCCGGGCCAGACCTGCGTAAAGTCAGCTTGCGGTATGCCAAATTGGCTGGAGAAGGCTGCCAGGTCGGAAGCGGCGGTTGGATAGTACCCAGCGTCCACGATGGCAATCGCGCCAACTCCGCCGGTGGGAACATTCGTGCTGGTGGCAATTGGGCAACCGGCGGGTCCGGTTACCAGTTGGTAGACGCAGGCCAAAGATGCAGGCGTCTCATTACCCGGAGGCGGTTGCGGGGCAGCCTGATCGGAGTCAACGAAGAAATAATTGGTGTGATGGCGGCCGGGTACCGGCTGGCTCGATTCCGGGATGATAATTCTGTGTCCGTTAAAAACGGCTTCGGTTCGTTGAGCAAAGGCGAGGGAAGAGATGAGACCGAGAAAGAGTGCACTCCCGGCAAGCATGGAGATTACAAAGCTACGTTTCATTCACTGACTCCTGTGAGCGGTCGGCTTTACGCCGTCGGTAATCATGACTTGTGCATTTCTGAAATGCAAGTCCGAAACCGCGCGCTGAGCGTGGTGTAGCGCAATCATTTGCACATCGAAGGCTATGTTACGTAATTGCCGGGCGAGTGTGTCGATAGCGCCAGAAAATCAACGCTAGGCCGGAACCAAGCAACACCATGGTCGACGGTTCGGGACTGATAGGTGGTTTATGGCGCTTATGGCAGTGTTTGTCCGTGTCGATTTCTCCGGCGGGACAATTCGAAACCGGATACGGCCCAGCAAACGACACGTACGGGAAAACGAAGCCGCCGCCGAATAGCTGGGGCGGAGTCGGCGTGGCGGCAGGCAAGTCAGGCGCGAGCGCGGGGCGGGCCGGAAACGCTGCCGTAGGTTCAATTGCCACTGGCTGGTCGAGCACATCTTCGGAAGGTTCCTCGTCAGACACCTCGGGCTTAGCTGTATCCGAAATCTGGTTGCCGCAATGTGCCCGCGCAGTGATCTTGCCGTCGGTCAGCAGCAGTTCACCGGGCAGCAGGCGTACCTTTTTTCTCGTCCAGAACACCGTATCGCGAATGCGATAGGAAAGATAAACCTCACGGGCTTCGGCGTTGCGTATGAGACGGGCGTTGCTGAAGTCAAAATGGGCGTAATGCCTGCGAACTGCCGCATCGTGCTCTGCCGCCATGCGCAGATCGTTGGAATCCTTTACGCCTCCCGGTACTACCGAGTAAGGATAGACTCCGGGAATGCGCACCAGTAACCTCGTCGGCCTGGGGGATTCCGCCTTCACGAGACCATGATTCTTGTGCTGGGCCTGGGTCGAGACAGAGCCGGGCAAAGCCTGGGAACCAAATGTGGAGGGCGACGAAAAATAGCTCGATACGTTCTGCCAGCAGGCAGCGGCAAACACCGTGCCGACGACTACCGCGATCAGGGCGCGCTGCTTACGCAGGCGTCGACGATACCAGCTCCGCCGGCGCCGAACCCGTTTTCCAATCGTCGCATCACCTAAAACAGGGTCCTTCAAAACAGCACTCCTACCCCGGGGACTGGGTCCGCGGAAGCGGCGGGAGAGCCGCCCAGCGAAAAGCGTTGCTTTCATCGAAAGCCGCGCCCGACAATCGATCCGAGACCGAAACCTGGAAGCCTCGGTAAGGCTCATCCTACCAGAGATTTGCGCCGCCATCGCGGCGTAACACCCTTTTCTCCGACACTACACCCGCTCGCTAGAGGATACGCTGAGCCCGGCTCCGGCACCAGTCCACTTCCGTGGGGGTAGCGAGCTTAGCAGGTGGGTACAGCCTGAGTAGGATTTCGTGTCCTTACCCGGCGCGGGCTGCCGGAAGAGCGAATCCAATCTTGCTCCGCCCTTTGGGCGGGGGATTCATCAGACTCTTGATAACTCCGACAATCTCCCGGATCGCGCCGTCGTGGGACTCCAGGTGTTTTTCCAATTCTCCGATTCTCTCGGATAGTTCTTTATTATTGGCCAGCATCTCACGTAAGCGCACAAAGGCTCTCACGACAAAAACGCTCATTTTTACTGCCCGCTCAGAATTGAGCACGGTTGCTGCCATGATGGCGCCGTGTTCGGTGAAGGCGTAAGGCAGGGAGCGCCGACCGCCGCGACCGATCTTTGAGGTCGCAAATTGCGACTTCAAACATTTGTTCTCTCGGGGCGTGAGCTGGAACATGAAATCGGAAGGAAATCGTTCCCGATTGCGGTTCACCTGCTCATTGAGACGCTTCACTGGAACTCCGTAGAGCTCGGCCAGAGCGGTGTCGAGAATGATCTTTTGATGGCGCAGAATTGTTATGCGCGTTTCAATGGAGACGACCGCTCCTCTTTGACGGGCTGCTGGAGTTCCCTTTTTTCTTCCGGCTTTTTGCGAGTCGATTTGCATGTCCGCAATCGTAGCGGTTTTGACTGGATCGACGCTGTGATGATTGAACAACCAGAATGTGACAAATAAACAAAGCTCGACCAATAACCTCAAGCCATTCAGTGGAGCGCAGTTTCCCAAACAAATCTCTGCGGCTGCAGTTTGTAAGCGCAAACAGCAACTACGTGATGCTTGCCTCGGTATAGGTTCCGTAGACCTGTCGCAGGGCTTCGCAGATTTCGCCGACAGTGGCGTAGGCGCGCACGGCATCGACGATGTAGGGCATGGTGTTGTCGCCGGAAATATTGCCGTTGGCGCCCGCGATGGGAGTTTTGGCGGCAGCTTGTTTCAAAGCATCCAGGCGGCGGTCGACTTCCTCATTCGAACGGCGGGAGCGCAGTGCTTTGAGCTTCTTCTCCTGCGCTCGCGCCACTGATTCCCCAATGTACAAAATATTCGGCGACTCTTCCTCAATGACAAAATCGTTCACTCCAACCGTTATCTTCTCGTTGGCTTCAACCGCTCGCTGATACTGGTAACTGGCTTCGGCAATTTCTTTCTGCGGATATCCGCGCTCGATCGCTTTGACCATGCCACCCATCTGGTCGAGTTTCTCAAAATAATCGAAAGCGCCATTTTCCATGTCGAGCGTTTGTTTTTCGACGAAATAACTACCGCCAAGCGGGTCGACCGTCTGGGCTACGCCGGACTCGAAGGCAATGATCTGCTGCGTCCGTAGCGCGATCCGTGCAGCTTCCTCCGTCGGCAGGGCAAGAGCCTCGTCGTAGGCATCGGTATGCAGCGACTGCGTTCCGCCGAGCACGGCTGCCAAGGCTTGCAGAGCTACGCGCGCGATGTTGTTCATCGGTTGCTGGGCGGGCAAGGATACGCCAGCCGTCTGCGTGTGAAAGCGCATCAGTCGGGTACGATCGCTCTTCGCGCCAAAGCGATCTTTCATGAGCCGATACCAGATCTTCCGCGCGGCGCGGTACTTGGCGATCTCTTCGAAAAAGTCGTTGTGCGCGTTGAAGAAGAAGCTAAGACGCGGCCCAAAATCGTCGACGTCGAGTCCTCGGCGTTGAGCCCATTCGACATATTCGACTCCGTCGTAAATAGTAAAAGCCAGTTCCTGCAGCGCGGTCGATCCCGCCTCGCGAATGTG
>PMSZ01000015.1:9547-9667 GCA_003168235.1 Acidobacteriaceae bacterium | reverse complement strand
CCGGCAAGCCGGAACTGGCCATCCTCCACCGCCCGCTTTTCCCCGGCACCCGTCCAAAAGAAACCGCCCGCCGCCCCGCGACGCGCGCGGTGGATCTCGATCGGGAAAGCATCTGGATTT
>PMSZ01000015.1:0-9498 GCA_003168235.1 Acidobacteriaceae bacterium | reverse complement strand
TGGCTGATCGTTTACCACGGCGTCGGCGAAATGGGAGAACCGGGCGGCGAGGTGCACGAACTGCGCTACTCGGCCGGGGTGATGGTGCTCTCCAAAGAGCATCCGCAAGTGATCCGCTATCGTTCCCCGGAGCCCGTATTGACGCCACTGATGCCGGAGGAACGCCACGGCATCATCGCCAACGTTGTATTTCCCACCGGTATTGACCGGCGCGACGATCTCGGCTCACCGAACCGCTTCGACGTCTATTACGGGATGGCCGACTACCGGATTGGTGTGGCACGCCTTGATGTCCCAGATTTCTTACCGTCAGAAGGCGTCGCCGACCCAGCGGAGGGAAAAGTTTAGGCGACCGATTTAAGCGTCCTGGCCCGCAAATGCTGCCCATGTCAGTGGAACTCTCCGCCGTCGAAAAAGACAAAACTGACCAAGAGAGCCCGTATGAACGTCTTCTGACCGACGCCATGCACGGGGACAAATTGCTTTTCGTTCGCGAGGATGTAGCGGAGGCTGCGTGGTCGATTGTCGATCCGATTCTTAACAACGTCGTACCTCTGCAGATTTACAATCCGGGAACTTGGGGGCCTGAAGAAGCCGTTCGCCTCGCTGCCGATGTCCGCGGATGGCGCGACCCAGCGCCCTAAATCTGCCCACCTCGAAAACTCAAGAAACTACACGCGCCTGGTTTATCGGCTCGGCTCAAATTGTGTACACCATGATGCCGCTTTGGGACCTAAGAGGATCCCAGATCCTCTCTCGGAGGTCTCCAACTGATTCAAACAGCGGCTCTAAGCTCCAATGTTGGAATGGCTCGGCGAAGCCAAAGAGGAACCGTTTGACTTCCGACCCCAAGGATGAAATCATTATTTTCATCGAGCGGATCGCAGTTTTGCCCGCGGACCGATATCGTTCTCGTCTTCTCGCGCATTCTTCATCCTCGTCTTAGGAAGTTGCGTTCTGTGCATTCGGAAGGCTTGAGAGGTCACCACACCCGTGGGAGCAGCCAAGAAAATCGGCAAATTCGATACCAAGACATTCCTTTCGACCATTGACGGCGGTAGGAAGATCGCAGTTTTTCCCGCGAAGCAGGCGATCTTTGTTCAGGGCGACTCATCCGATGCTGTTTTTTACATACAGAAAGGAAAAGTAAGACTCACCGTTGTATCGAAGACCGGGAAGGAAGCCATTCTTGGCATTCTGAACGAAGGCGATTTCTTCGGAGAAGGTTGCCTTGCAGGTCAGCATCTCCGCTTGTTCTCCGCAACCGCAATGACCGATTGCTCCGTGATGCGAATCGACAAGAGGTCTATGATGGAAGTGCTTCACCGGGAACACGCCTTTTCCGACATGTTCGTAGCATATTTGCTGACACGGAACATCCGATACGAAGAAGATTTGGTTGACCAGCTTTTCAATTCCAGTGAAAAAAGACTGGCCCGGATGTTGCTCTTGCTGGCTCATTTCGGCAAGGACGGAAGGCCCGAATCTGTAATTCCCAAGATCAGTCAAGAAACTCTGGCAGAGATGGTCGGTACAACTCGCTCGCGGGTCAGCTTTTTCATGAACAGGTTTAGGAAATTGGGGTTCATTGATTATCACGCTGGCGATGAATTACAGGTTCACAGTTCCCTGCTCAACGTTGTCCTCCACGACTAGAACTTCATTCCGCGAAGTGCGACCTGCTCTCGTGCAGATCCAGCCCGTCTCGTACTTCGCCACTGCCTTGATAAGTTCGGCGAGCATCATTTTGGCTGATGTTTCTTGGTTTTTCTCTCAGCGGATAGCCACGAGTGCGAACCGATCACCGGTCCAGTCAATTTATTAGACGCGCACCACGTGCTGGCGTGCTACAGTTGCGCGGGGCGGTTATCACCTTCTCCTCTTTCAGGTCTTCTGGCCTAAGCCAGACCATCTGGATTTCTCCCACCTTAGGCTTTTTCAGCGACAGAGCGTGCGCCTATGCCTTTTCAAGCGATCTTGCGCGAAGTCAATCAACTCCAGGACGTCAGCACGCGCCTCAACGCACTGGCGGAGCAACATCCGCCAATGTCAGAGCCTCTCATGGCAATTGCGGGAACCATTCGTAACGCAGCCACTTTGTTGGAGGTGCTGGTGGCGACTAAAGGCCCCAAGCCGATTTGAGTGCTGCTGGAGTTTGCTCTAACTTCGTTTCACAGCCCTTGCGTAAAGTGGGTACTTCCGACGCCTGTTAACAATACTTCCGGATTCCCGTGATTCGTGCCCACTGGTGGCTGTCGGTGAGGCCACAAGGCCGCGGGAGTCTGGCTGCATCCAATCGCTTACGAAGAATGCGTGTCTCCATATCCGGCGGCCTCGAAATCTGGTCAGGAAGTGAACTTTCCATCTCTTCGACCGCCTTTAACCGGAGAAAAAGCCGCTAGTGCCGATCCAGAACTTCGCCAGGAATTTGAGATTCTTCTTGTAAGTGCGGGTGACCGTATATTCCTTTCCGCCTTTTATCTGCAGACCATATTCTCCCGTCGAATACGGTCTGATCCCTTCCACAAACGCCGCATTCACCAAAACCGAGCGATGGATGCGAATGAGCCCGTAGAGCCGGAGTTTCTCGGCCACCACCGAGATTGATTCACGAAGCAGATACGAACTCGTGCCCCGTTGCAGCAACACGTAGTTTCCCTGAGCCTGAACGGAGACCACGTCGCCCAGTTGGATAAAAAGAATCTTTCCCCTGACTTTGATGGCCACCCGGAGAGACTGTTGCTTCGCAAGCGTCTGCAACGCCGGAAAAGCCTCCGTCAATTTCGCTGTTTTTTCTCCCGCGTCGCGTGCTACGACCAGGGCTGCACCCGAATGCTGCGTCCCGCGGTCAACGAGAAAAGCGCTAGCCGGACTCATCTTCAGAGTGTTCATCGTGGTGTCCTACATTGCGGGCGCAGCCGTTCCATCCGACCACCTGTCGATGGGAACCATGAACACGTCGATTGGTTCCGGAGCGCCACTGAACTGTGGATTCAGCATGACCGGAGATTTGGGCAGATCTGCACCCCAGACCGCACCGTCCATGAGCGGCGTGTAAAACATCAAGTGGGCCATCCAGTGGTGGTCGCCATGATCGGTAAGGTACTGGTCTCTCGACATCATGTAGCTCATGGCTCCGAGCTCCAGGGGCGGCAGTTCTTTCTTCTCGTATGCGGCTTTGAGAGCATCAATGATCTGCGCTTTCGATTTCCCAGCCAGAATCATCTCCGTCCTCTTATAGGTAAGTGGCAGGATGGATCGCGCGGCCGGCGGATTAAAGCAGAGCGGACCTCGAATTTTGGGGTTCCAAAAATTTACAGCAAAATCACCCTCGAATGGGCCCATCCATCCTCGCTCCACGGCGCACACGAAACCGTTCTTGCCTCCGACGGCAGTCTCGTAGCCATGCCGTCCGAGGACCAGAATCGTTGCGTCGCGGGATATGGCCTCTGGGGCTGCGCTTCGGGCCAGGGCGATCTCGGCATTGCGATCCGTCATAAGGTACTGCTCGATCGGGGCCATGCTCGGATACGCTGTCTTGGGCGCTTGCGCCTGCCCTTGCTTCATTCCAATGGGCGCTAAGATCAGAGCGAAACTTAGAGAAGCTGCCGTTGCCAATCTTCTTCGGTTCATCGTTTTCTCCTGAGTTGGAATCGCTGCCAGTGCCTGACAACCTGGTTCTTCGACATCCGCCGTCCGCCTCTCAGAGTCTAACCAGGTGCGCGAAGAGACCTCAGCCACCCCACCATTATTTCTGATTCCCACGTTCGCCTTTGAATTGTGGACTCAGCATCACCTGTGATTTCGGCAGATCGCACCCCACGCCTTATCTATGCCCAGTGCTCACTGCCGACGGGAAGCTGGATTGCTCGCCGAAATAACACTCAATGGATTGCAACTTTCCGTCCTTGATTCGGAGATACTCCACGTTCCGGAACGATTTGCCGTTCTTGGTGTGACAAAGATACTTCACAAAGGCATCGTCCGTGCCAGTGGTGATTCGCTCCAGGTCAAATTGGCCAATGAAATTGATCTGTGTTTTCCAGCATTGCTCTTTGAAAGCGCTCTTGCTGATGTGGTCGTCACCGGCGGCGCTGCTAAAGGTGAAGTCATCGGCGAGCAGACGATCCACCGGGCCCCAGTCTTTCTGCTTCCAGGCTGCGTACCAATTCCGGACTACCTCCTCGTTCGCTGAGTTCTGCCCTCCCAATGCGCTGGCACTTGCCCGTCCCGGCAGGCTCACGGCACCAACCAGCGCACAGGCTCCCGTTGCGAGCAGATTCCTGCGCGACGCTGCGATCCTTGTCATTGTTCGTTCTCCTTGTTCATGATGCAGTTTGAAGCTCTTCGCCCGATCGCGATGCTGACTGTCCGAGCATACAAACCGGTTGGTATGTACTAGTGTCAACCTGTCCGTTAGAACGGATGCGATCAGACCCGCTTGCGGTTGCCCGGCGGGCGCAGGGATCGTAGCCAGTCCACGATGTTCCTGATCCCCGCTTTCATCACCTTCGGATCCTGAGCATTCTTCGCCAGCGAGCCATAGCCTTCGACCATCGCAATCAGTACGCCAGCGGCGTCAGCGGGTTCCACGTCGCGGCGAACGCTGCCGTGGATCTGGCCCTCGCGCAAAACGGAGGCAACGGCCTTGCGCCAGGCATCGAAGATTATCGCCAGCCGTTTCCGGAATCCCGCGTCCAGAGGAGACATTTCCTGCGCCAGATTGTTCAGTTGGCAACCGCCCCGTACGTCCGCGGGCCGAACGGGGACACGTTGAACAGCGCCGATCAAAGCGTCGATAGGGTCCTTGACGTTTTGGAAAGGGCGCACCCACTTGCCGTGAACGTCAGGAGCGATGACTTCTTCGATGACGGCATATCCCAAGGCTTCTTTGCTGTCGAAGTGGTAGTACAGTGCGCCTTTGGTGACCCCAGATGAAGCCAGAATTTTGTCCAGGCTGGCACTCTGGAAACCCGATCTGTAGATCTCGCGGGATGCCGCCTGCAGCAAGCGCTCCCGCGTGCGCTCAGGATCGCGCAGCCTGGTCGCTCTACGTTTCGGATTCCTGCGTGCTCCCAACATACCAACCAGTATGTATGGCGACTATCGCAGCGTCAAGCGAGCTCCGCGAATAGATATGAAAATCCATCGCGCATTCCGTCGCACTTATTGAATTGCATAGGTAGGCCCTGGCGATCATGACTCGTGGAGTTGCCTCGCCCGATGATTGCAGCCGATGTTCTTGTTGATCCGAATTCTATTTCTGAATTCTCACACCATATTTCTGAACGTCCGTCACAATCACGCGTCATAAGGTCACTCGTTGGATTGCAGAATGCGCTGACACCGAGCGGTGCCAGTCATCTCGGCACCACACGACTTACCGGAGGAATAGATATGAATACGCTTAGGCAGTTGCGGAATTTCTGGATACTCGGGGTTGCGACGATGGTTCTGGCTTGCTTCAGCACTGCGGTCGCGCAAGCGAGCTACAAAGTTCAGGATTTGGGCGTTCAGCACCCTGACAACCTTGGCATGGCCATGGGCCTTAATAATCACGGCTGGACGTTAAACATGGAGCAACTACTGGATCCTTTCAGCATTTCCCTTTCCGCCCACCTCGTCCAAGGCACCGATAGCATCAGCATCGGCGAACTCAAGCTCGAACTCGGCACGCTCGGAGGACCGAACAGTTCGATCAACTGGAACGGAATCAACGACCCCGGGGAAGCCGTCGGTATGTCCGAGACATCTGTTCCAGATCCGAATGGCGAAGATGTTTGCGGTTTCGGCACACACCTTACGTGTCTTCCGTTTCTTTGGCAAAACGGCCTCATGAGCGCTCTGCCAACGGTGGGCGGGAATAACGGGCAGGCCAGCGCTATCAATAACCGCGGACAAGTCGCAGGCTATGCGGAAAACGGTACCGCGGACTCTACATGCCCGCCCGGCACGGAGAATTTTATGATTGACCTGCCGGTGGTGTGGACCAAAGGCAACGCCCAGGCTCTTCCTACCATCGGTAGCGATCCAGATGGCGTCGCATACGGCATCAACAATCAAGGTCAAGCCGTAGGTTACTCGGGAACCTGCACCGCAGCGAATTACGCCGTAGTGTGGGAAAACGGCGCTGCCACGTCGCTTCCGGACCTCGGAGATCCGGGCGCCATAGCCTACGCCATTAACAGCCACGGCCAAATTGTTGGGCAAGCCGTTAACTCTGACGGCATACCCTTGGCCGCTCTTTGGCAGGACAATACAGTCACAAGCCTCGGCCCCCTTCTGCCGGGAGATGTTGCCTCCTTTGCCACCAGCATCAACAACCGGGGCCAGGCGGTGGGAAGCTCCTTTAACTCCAACAACGGCGCGAGTTGGTCGCGCGGCCTCATCTGGCAGAACGGCGTGACGATCGACCTTAACACTCTATTCCCGGCAAGCTCCCACCTCTTCGTAATCTCGGCTAGCAACATCAATGAGAGCGGACAAATCGCGGGTATGGCGGTGGATACGACCGGGCCGCACGCGGGAAATATCGTCCACGCCTTTCTGGCAACCCCGGTAAACGAAGACATGGGCAAGTCGATTGCAGACGTCGTACGTACGCATCCGGAAATCAATTTGCCCGCGGCGATTGTTGGCAAGCAGCTTTCGCCGAGGTCCGCACACTGCTCAATCCACGATCAAGGCATTTTCTGAGCTTCCGCACCCTGCATTCCGGCCATGCTGCGCCAAGGTGCAAGGTCGGAGGTTGTGCGGGACAACATGGGTCACGCGGATATCGCGTGACCCAGAGTGCTTACTGAAAGTTGCAACTATCACCTGCGGTAAACTGTGCCAGGTTTTCATTTTCTGCCTGATTTGTATATGGCGTTCGCCTCTGCAGGCGGACTTGTTTACTTCCGTCTTTTTCTCGATTGCGCGTTTTCATCGGTTCCGTATCGGCTATCAAATGGCACAAAATGTAGGTCGGGAGTGTCTAGCGCGAAGTCAAACCACAAAATAGAGGCTTGGACGAAAACTCCCGAGGCATCGAAGGATAGTCATTGACATTCAGTACTCCAGTGCATATGTTTGTTCGGTTCGGCGAGCGAAGGATGAAGCGTTTCTGGCTTCTCATCCGAGGGGGCTTCTACTCGCCAACTTCCCCGAAATAAAGGATCGGTGTGTCGAGAGGTAGAGTCGCACTGTGTGCGTGCGGCAACGACGCCGGACTGCGCATGTCCGTGCGAGTACTGGCCGTGCCTACACACGTAAGTGTCGCAACGCACGGAAGTTTGTCCCAGGAGATTCGCAATGCAGAAACTTCTAATTAGAGTCTTGTACAGCATCGGCACACACTCGAAGCGCTGGGTCGTCTGGGCGGTGTGTGCGCTGGCGACAGTGATCGTGGTGCTGCTCCTCAATTCCACTACTTGGTTTCCACTGGCTTACTACAGAGTGGTGAATAACAACGCGGACCGTGGGGCAAGAGTGATGGGGCCTGATAGCTTTGGCGATCGGTTCGATAGGGTCGTGTATCTGGACCAGGGTTGGACGCCGGCAGACAGCCTGTGGTTTTACAACATCACCCAGGGCTCCGACCTCTTGCCTTACGACATGTTTTTGGTGCTAGAGCAGGACAACTCGCAAGAACTTTTTCGTTCCGCCGAGAACATGAATCGCTATCGCTACCTAACTCGAACACAGACCAAGAGTAATCCCGATGAGCTACCAGTGGGGATGGTGGCAGACACCTACCGCGGCAAGAAGTATATGGGGTTCAGCTGCGCGGCATGCCACACTGCTCAGCTGAATTATAACGGCGTGGGAATACGCATTGATGGCGGTCCGTCGGCAGCCGACATGGACGGATTCCTGCATGCCTTGGCATCCGCGCTGAAAGCAACACAGAACGATCCTGCAAAGAACCAGCGATTTGTGGCAGCGCTTTTGAAGGCGGGAAGCTACGGCAACGCAGACGATGTGGAAGCCGACCTGAAACGTTACACGCTGCGCATGGAAGCCTACAACTTCATCAACGACACCAAGTACACCGACGATACCAAGAACGCCAAGGTGCAGTACGGGTATGCGCGCTTGGACGCTTTTGGCCGGATCTATAACCGCGTCGAGGTGCATGTGATGAATGGCGAATCGCTGCGCTGGGTGTTGGTCGATCTGCTCCCGCCGGATGAAATCGACAAGGTGCTGAACGAACTGAAGCCGGTGCTCTCTGATCAGGACCGCGATCAGGTCATGGAACAGTTGGCGAGCGTGCTTTCCGAAACACAGCTGAAGGAGTTTCGCAAGAGAGTATTTAATCCGCCGAATGCACCGGTGAGTTATCCCTTCCTATGGGACATTCCCCATCATGATTACGTGCAGTGGAACGGGATTGGGGCCAACGCCAACATTGGGCCGTTGGGAAGAAACGCGGGTGAAGTGATCGGGGTGTTCGCGACGTTGGACTGGAACGAGAAGAAGAGGTTGTCGCTGCGCTCTCTGGTTACCGGTCAAGGATTGAGAGCGCCCTACATCAGCTTCCAATCGTCAATCAAAGCGCACAACTTAACGCAGATTGAAGAACGGCTATGGGGGCTGCACTCGCCCCAGTGGACGGACGCAGTCGCCAAGGCGGGATTGCCGGGCCTGGATGATGCGAAAGTGAAGCGAGGCGAACGCTTGTATGACCAGATGTGCGCGCATTGCCACGCCAAAATCGAGTCGACGAGCGATAACCGGCGGGTGGTAGCACAGATGGGGAAACTGTCTGAAACGGGTACAGATCCAACCATGGCCAATAACAGCGTAGACGACAAAGGATACAGCGGAATCCTGCGGAAAGAGTATGTCAAAACCACGGAAGTCGGCAACATTTTGCTGGACGCGAGAGCGCCAGTCGCGGCTCTGCTGACCAAGGCGACTGAGAACGTAGTAGCAACACCAGACCCGGACAAGTGGTTCTTCACCCGCGGGGCGGATTGGGCGATTGATTTGATCAACGCTTATTTCAAGAATCAGATTAAACCGTCGATCAAGTCCGGGAATTACACGCCGGACACGACAGCACAGCCGTATGAATCGTTGCGGGCATACAAGGGCCGGCCGTTGAACGGCATCTGGGCGACGGCGCCCTACCTGCACAACGGTTCGGTACCAACTCTCTATGACATGCTGCTGCCGGCCAGCCCCGAGAAGGACGATCCTTCAGGCACGAAGTACCGACCGCAGAAGTTCATGGTGGGATCGCGCGAGTTCGATCCGGCGAAAGTGGGCTTCAAGGCAGGCGGCTTGCTGGGCAAATCGCCGGGGACTTCTTCGGAGTTTGAGTTTGACACAACCCTGCCCGGCAATAGTAATGCCGGCCATGAATGCTCGACGCGGAGCCTGACCGATGACCAACGATGGGACCTGGTGGAGTATCTGAAGAGCTTGTAACAGGGCAGTAATAAGGAGAAAACCATGGAACCACCTCCTGTGAACTACCTGAAGCGGTACGACGACGAGCCGGAGCCAACG
>PMSZ01000313.1 GCA_003168235.1 Acidobacteriaceae bacterium | reverse complement strand
ACAAAAGCTTCTGGCGACGGCTCGGACTCCTTCGGCAGCGTCTGCAGAGAGATGCCCTCGACGCGGATACGTTCCTCGATGCCAGGCAGGCCTTCGCGCACCACGAAAGTTACTGTGCCGCCCGCACGTTTCCAGGCCTGTGCCAGCGCCAGGCAACGCATCGCGTGACCGGTTCCGATCTGTACTCCGCACTCGGCGCAGATGATCAGGTGCCCCGATTTTCCCAATCTAAGTTCTCCGCACCTTTACACGATCCGCTTATGCGCGAACTCTGAATACTGGCTGAATCATCTCGCCTTCAAGATGCTGTTCCAGACGCGATCCCTTCAGCCACACCGCCAGCGTCTTGCATACCTCCGCGTACACCTTCAGCGTCTGTTCGATCGCCAGCGGATCGTGCGCCGCCGTCATGTTATGCGTTGCCAGCAGCAGCACTCCGCGTTTCACGCATTCCTGGGTGAACAGACTTCGCACCAACAAACTGTCTTTGCCGTCGGCATCGAAAAACTTAATCAGCGACCAGAATGGATAGCCGATGCATTGGATACGATCCTGCAATCTCGCCTCTTTTGCCAGCGCGTTCAATCCTTCCTGCAGCACGCGCCCGTTCGCATCCATGCGGGCCAGCGCGTCGGTCGTTTCCAGCACGTCGAGCACCTTCATCGCGGCCGCCATCGACGCGACTTCGCCGCCAAATGTAAAACTGAAAAAAATATCCTCGAACACCTTCATGACTTCGGCTCTTCCCACCACGCACGAAATCGGGAACCCGTTGCCCATCGCTTTGCCGAAACAAGCCATATCCGGAGTAACGCCGAACCTCTTCTGAGCGCCGCCCAGACCAAAGTGGAAACCGCTGCAGATTTCGTCGAAGATCAGCAAGGCACCATGCTTCTGCGCGAGACTCTTCACCGCTTCGAGGAAACCATGCGCCGGAGGCCAGAAGGTTACCGGCTCCATGATCACCGCTGCGAAGTCGCCTTGGTACTTCTGTAGCACTCTTTCCAGCGAAGCCAAGTCGTTATAAACGAACGGATGGGTAAGTGCCCTCACCGCCTCGGGCACTCCGGCATTCCGCGTCGTGCTGCCGATATACCAGTCCTGCCAGCCGTGATACCCACAGCATGCGATGCGCTCGCGGCCAGTAAAGGCACGGGCTGCTCTTACCGCACCCGAAGTTGCGTCCGATCCATTCTTGCCGAAGCGAACTTTTTCGGCGCACGGAATCAGCCGCGTCAGGCGCTCGGCCAGTTCGACTTCCAGGGGATGCGGCAACGAAAAACTGTGCCCTTGTCCCAACTGCTCCGCCACTGCCGCGTTCACCTCTTCGTGCGCGTAGCCAAGAATGTTCGGCAAAAGACCCTGGATGTAGTCGATGTATTCATTCCCGTCCACATCCCAAACGCGGCAACCGTTGCCCTTGGCCAGAAATACCGGCGCCACACCACGGACGTGCTGGTCAGCTCCTTTGCTGAAGGTCTGCGAAGCGCCAGGAATCACCTTCGCGGCCCGCTCCAGCCAAGCCTTCGACTTTTCCAGCGGCCGCAGCGGAGCCGCGACCGCACGCGCCTCCTCGAACAGGCTTTTGTAGTACCCGCGGTTGGAAACAATCTCCGAGTTCATCTTTTCCAACCCCGGAGTCTTCTCTATCAAATCTAAAACGTCTTTCATCCCGAAACTCTCTTTGCCGCGAAAGGCCTTGTACACAGCGCGGATGAATTCCAGATCCTCCGCTTCGTCCACTGTCCAGCGGTAATGCTGATACAAGGAGGTCCGGCCGTTCTCCACATTGGCAGTGCGAAACTTGTCCGAACGCAAGTAAGGAGTCACGTGCTCGCGTTCGGAACTCTTCCCCGCCTCGTGCCACGCCCGTTCCAGCGCGGAGAACGAAAAGATTTCCGTATCCAGTCCGTCCGGATAGCTACGCACCATGGCGTTGGACGCATAATCGAGATCGCCACGCTGAAAGCGGCGCACCACGCGATCAATCACCTGCGGATCGATCAACGGGCAATCGGCGGTAATGCGCACCACCTGCGACGCTTTTTCCGCGCGCGCCGCGGAGTAGAAACGGTCCAGCACGTCGTTCTCGCTTCCCCGATAGCAGGGCACGCCTTCTTCTCGGCACATCTGCTCAATGGCATCGTCGGCTGGAGAGGTGGAAGTGGCCACCACCACGCGATCGACCAGGGTGGCGCGTTTCACACGCTGGATCACATGCCACAACATCGGCCGTTTCTCGATCTCCGCCAGACTCTTGCCCGGCAACCGGTTCGACCCCATGCGGGCCTGGATGACGGCGACTATCGGCCCTTCACTCGGTTCGCTGGTCCAATCCAACTTCTGCGGCCTTCCCTCTTCCGACGACTTCTTGGCCGCTTCCACCACGCGGATAACATCGCGGCCTTGCTCGAGGTCAACCATCGGCCCGGTCCTGCTTCCGAGCGAGTCGAGAAAGTGGACCATCTCCGCGACGTACATGTCGTCAGGTTCGAACATATACGGAATAACACTCCAACTGCCGGCCTCGGTGGAAAACCAGCGCACTTCCGGAACACTGAAATCCCAAAGCGCCGTCCCTGCTTCACCCACAACTTTGCAGGTGCGCGTGTAGGTGCGCTGCACAAAATCCAAATGCAGTTCCGCGCGCCGCCGTTCAGGAAAAGTCAGGTAGATCCATGCCGAATCTTCCACGTCCACATCCAGGCTGCTGAGGTGTTCGGCCCGGCACGTCACCTCCGTGGGCCGTCCCAGCAGCCAGCAGATGTAATCCAGTTCATGCGATCCGTCGAGAATGATGCCTCCGCCGAGTTCCTGACGGGCGCTGTAACTCTCTCGATAGTGTTGCCAGGGACGCCAGTCGGGAAGATATTGCCCCGCCTCCACATTGAGCCAGAGCACGCGCCCGATTTTCCCCGAATCGATCAGCTCTTTGAGGATTTGCAGGCCGGGATGGAAACGCATGTTGTAACCGATCTGAACGATCCGATCACGGTGCCGCGCCTCGGCAATCAGCGCCTCAATGCCGCTGGATTCATGGGAAAGAGGCTTTTCAATAAAAACGTGCGCGCGTGCCTGCAGCGCGGCTAGCGCTTGCTCCACGTGACAGACCGGAGGCGTACAGATCAGCACAATTTCCGGCTTGAATATCTCGAGCGCCTCGCCGTAGTCGCTGAAGGTTTCTCCTTGCAGTTCTTCGCGGCAATATTTCAGAGCGTCGGGACTGCTGTCGCAAAAACCGATTTGCCGTAACCCCAGTCCCTTGAGATTTCTGGCGTGGCGCCGGCCAATTGAACCGCAGCCAACGATCATCGCCCGATATCCAACCCATTCGGAAATCTTCGCCATGAAATTATCTTGCTGGCCCGCTCTCGAGCAGATCCGCGTGTTCGCCCTTCGCCTGGTGTTCCCTTAGTGCGTAGTGGCTTAAGACCTTGTCCACTGCGTGGATCACATCTCGCACGTCCTCTGCCGTCATCGCATGAAACATCGGCAAACTGATCAGCCGTTCATACGCGTCTTCGGCTATCGGATACCTCTCGCCAGACTCGGCTCCCGTCCTGAATCGCTCGCGATAATAGGCGTGCTGATGCACCGGAATGTAGTGAACATTCACACCGATGTTCTCCGCGCGCAACGCGCGAAAAATCTCTTCGCGGCCCGTGGTAAGCATTCCCAGATTCAATCGAATCGGATACAAGTGCCACGCCGGATCGACATCGTCGCGCACCGCAGGAGTCCTGATGCCTGTCCAATCTCTGAACGCTGCCGTGTATAGCGCGGCGATTTCCCGTCTCCGGGCCAGATTCGGCGCCAATCTTTCCAACTGTGAAAGTCCCAACGCGCAGGCAATATCGGTCAGCCTATAGTTAAAGCCGAGCAACACCATCTCGTAAAACCACTGGCCCGCTTCCTGCCGCTCGCGCGCTTCGCTGCTGATGCCATGATTACGGAAGCGCCGCAACGTCTCCGCCAGTCGTTCATCGTTGGTCGTCACCATGCCACCTTCGCCGGTCGTCAAGTGCTTCACCGGATGAAAGCTGAACACGGTCATGTCGGCAATGCCACCAATGCGTTTCCCACGATACTCCGCGCCAAGAGCGTGGCAGGCGTCTTCAATCAGAACGGCTCCCTGTGCCCGCGACAGTTCGGCCATCTCCGCAAGCGCCGCGGGATGTCCCGCATAATCCACCGCAATGATGGCCTTTGTGCGTGAATTAATTTTCTGCGAAACTTCGTTGGGATCGAGATTCAGCGTGTCCGCCGACACGTCAGCGAATACCGGCGTCGCTCCCTGGTACAAAATGCAGTTTGCCGTAGCGCAGAAAGTCAGCGGAGTGGTGATCGCCTCATCCCCAGGCCCCAGCCCCGCGGCAAACGCGGCGCCATGCAACGCGGCCGTTCCCGAACTGAAGCTCACCGCATGTCGCGCCCCAACCCACGCGGCGAATCGCTCCTCGAACTCGCCGATCTTCGGCCCCGTGGTCAGCCAATCCGATTTCAGCACGTCAACCACCGCCTGGATATCTCCGTCATCCAGGCTCTGGCGCCCGTAAGGCAGCAATTTTCCCCGCACCGGCGCACCACCGTGGACAGCCAGCGTTTCCAGTTTTGCGGGCAAAGCGCTCATGCTAGGCAACTCATGCTTGGATTCTCGCTACGCAGACGTCGGAAGCGCCTCCGCAGCGCTCGTTTCGGGCATTACCAGCTCTTCCAGTTCGCGCCGCGTCAGCCAGCGTTCGTTGGTGTCGCTCGAATAGCGAAATCCTTCCGGCAGGGGTTTGGCGCTGATCCAATTCGCCGACTTCCACCACGGATGCGACGGCTGAATCACGTACATGTCCTCGGTTTCAAGCGTTTGCCGCGATTCGTCGTCCGACACGAGCACTTCGTGCAACTTCTCCCCCGGACGAATCCCGATGTACTCCACCTGGCATCCCGGTGCAACCGTCTCCGCCAGGTCCAGCAGACGCATGCTCGGAATCTTGGGGACAAAAATCTCGCCGCCGTGCATCTGTTCCAGGCAACGCACCACAAACTTCACGCCCTGCTCCAGTGTCAGCCAGAAGCGCGTCATGCGCGGATCGGTAATCGTGATCTTGCCGCGCCGCCGCTGCTCCATAAACACCGGAATCACGCTGCCGCGGCTGCCCACCACATTGCCATACCGTGCGCAACTGAAGCGCGTATCGCGCGCGCCCGCATAGGCGTTCGCCTGCACAAACACTTTTTCCGCGCATAGCTTGGTCGCGCCATAAAGATTAATCGGATTCACTGCCTTGTCGGTGCTCAGCGCCAGGATTCGGCGCACACCCTGATCGATGGCGGCATCAATCACATTGCGCCCGCCCATGATGTTGGTCTGGATCGCTTCAAAGGGGTTGTACTCGCACGCCGGCACCTGCTTGAGCGCAGCCGCGTGCACCACCACGGTCACGCCCGAGAGCGCCCGCTTCAACCGCTCCACGTCGCGCACGTCGCCAATGAAGTACCGCAGACTTGGATGATCGAATCCCGACGTTCTCATCTCATGCTGTTTCAACTCGTCGCGGCTGAAAACCACCAGCCGTTGCGGCTGGTAGTCGCGCAGCATGATCTCAACAAACTTCTTTCCGAACGATCCCGTTCCGCCTGTTACCAGTATCGATTCCTGAGACCAATTCACCATTCTTATTCCTTTGGGCTCGGCTGCAGTCGAGTCACGCGGCCGACGCGACCGCACCCTGCCAACTCTGAAACGGAGCGGAAACCATGAAAACTTCGCTTTGTGGCTGGTGCCGGTGCTCTGTGACCGATAGTATATCCGAGGTTTGGCGCGGAACGTGTCGGCGGAAATGCTGATCTCTGATGAGATGCGGGAACAACCGCACGCGTGAAACAGGAATCGAAGGCAACATCCGCGGCCCTAATTTTTAACCAATTCTGATTCGCAGGAATGCTAGAATCAGGCAAATTCCTCACAACCGCAGCTTCTGTCTGCCCAGCATGCTGTGGGAAGGCTGGCTGGAGAGGAAAGCAGTGTGCCGGACGCGGCATCACACCGCGTCGAATTGATGGTGGCTAAGGAGTAACGATGTCATTGGGACCTATGGTTCCACGCAATAGCGAGGGTTCGCGCGGACTGCTGCCGCCTGACGCCGCCGAATTTCTCCGGCCGATCGGTTCCGCTCTTTATAACGTTTTGCCGGCCCAGGAATCCACGCTGCGCGAATACATGCGCGTCCTGATCAAGCGCAAGTGGTTGGTGATTACGGTAATTGTCGGCATCTTCATGGCGGTCGCCGTGGCCAGTCTGCGCCAGACGCCGATCTACGACGCCGTGGGACGCATTGCCGTCAACAAAGCCGATTCGAACCTTATTGCCTTCAAAGACTCAACGCCCGACACCGACTATGTTTATGAACAGAGCGATCTTGACACCGAAGTCCGCATTCTGCAAAGCGATCTGATGGCCTTGCAAGTGATCCGGCAATTGAATCTTGACCGGCGTCCGGAGTTCGGCGGTCACTCCGACCAAAAGCAGGCCAATCTCGTCGCGGATGCTTTGCAGACCGATTCCAACCGCACGTCGGCCCTGCTGGGGATGTTTCACGCCAAGCTCCATGTCACTCTTATCCCTAACACCAGGATCATGGAGATCCATTTCGACAGCACGGATCCACAACTGGCCGCCGGCGTCGTGAATACCCTGGCGTCTACTTATGTCGAGCAGAACTTCAAGACCAAGTTCGAATCCACGATGCAGGCCTCCGACTGGCTCTCTAAACAGCTCGTCGACTTGCAGATGAAGGTGGAAACATCTCAGGAAAAACTTGTCCGCTACCAGAAGGAGCACGAAATTCTCGGGACCGACGAAAAGACGAACATCATCACCGAGAAGCTCGACGAACTGAACAAGGAAATGACCGCGGCGGAATCGGACCGTATGCAAAAGGAAGCGGTGTACCGCCAGACCCAGACGAATGATCCTGTCCAGGTCGCGGCCGCCATCATTGCTGACAGCAGCGGAGGCGGAGGTGTTGCCGCTTCGACTCTTCTCGACAAATTGCGGGAACAGCAGGCCGCTCTCAGGATTCAGATTGCTGAACTCAGTTCGCAATTCGGTCCCTCGTATCCGAAGGTTGTGCAACTCAACAACCAGGTCAAAGAGATTGACCGGCAACTGCAACTGGAAACGAGCAAAGCCGTCGACCACCTGAAGGGCCTGTATCTGGCCGCATTGCAGCGCGAAGGTATGCTGCACGACTCCTTTGAGAAACAGAAGCAGGAAGCTAACAAGCTAAACGAGAGCGCCATCGAATACAGCCTCCTGAAACGCGACCTCGACAGCAACCGTACTCTCTACGAGGGATTGCTGGAAAAGCTGAAAGAAGCCGGCGTCACTGCAGGATTACGCTCCAACAACTTCCGCATCATTGACGCGGCCCGCGTCCCCACTTCTCCGAGCGAACCCAATATCCCCCGCAACCTGGCTTTCGCACTGGTTCTCGGCATCATCTCCGGAGTGGGATTGGCCTTTGTGCTCGAAAACATGGATAACACCGTGCGCACTCCCGAGCAGGCAACCGCGCTTTCGGCGCTTCCCTCCCTCGGAATGATCCCCCACGGATCAAAGTCAACCAACCGCGGCCCCGCGGGCCAACGGCTGGCTCTGACTGCCTCCAGGGAAGTCCCGGAACTCGTCACTCAGGCCCGCCCTCAGTCGCAGATGGCGGAATCGTATCGCGCGCTGCGTACTTCCCTTTTGCTTTCCAATCTGGGGGCACCGCCGAAAGTCATCATGGTCACCAGCGCGCGTCCACAAGAAGGCAAAACTACGACCAGCATTAACACGGCCATCGTGCTCGCGCAAAAAGGAGTTCGCGTACTGCTCATCGATGCCGACTTGCGCCGCCCCAGCGTTCACAAGACGCTTGGCATGGGCCCGCGCAGCGGCCTCAGTAACGTGTTGACCGGAAGCGCGACCATGCAGCAGACCATTACTGTATCTCCGATTTTGCCCAATCTTTTCATCCTGCCCGCAGGCACGCCGCCCCCGAATCCCGCTGAACTGCTGGCGTCTTCCAATCTGCGCGACCTGATCGCGGAGTTGCGCGGCATGTACGACCACATCGTGATCGACACCCCTCCGACACTTTCCGTCACGGACGCGGTTGTGTTGTCGCCTCGCGCTGACGCCACCATCCTGGTCATTCGTTCGGGCCAAACCACCAAGCAGGCGTTACGCCGCGCTCGCGACATCCTGATGCAAGTCAATGCCCACGTGGCCGGCGTCCTGTTGAATGCCGTAGATCTCACCTCACCCGATTATTACTATTACTACGAGTACCAGGGAAAATACGGTCTGTATTATCAGGAAGACGCTCCGGCTGCAAACACCACGGAAAAAGCGGTCTGAGACTACGGGAACATGGCCATTCCTCTTTCAAACCGGCAGCGTTGGCAGTTGGCCGCCGGCGTGGCAGTGCTTGCGTGCGCCTATCTTTTTCTGGCCGCCAAGGAGTTCGCTGCCAGCGCGTTTGCCTCTTCTCCGAAGTTGCCTCAGCTTCAGCGTGCCGTGTGGCTCTCGCCCGGAAATGCGGATTATCGCTATCGACTCGGACGTTACTTTGCCTTTGTAGCCGGCGATCCACAATCTGCCATTAGCAGTTTTCGCGCCGCCGTTGCGCTCAATCCTTACGACGCCCGCTATTGGTTCGACCTGGCCGGTGCTTACGAGGTAACCGGAGACACCTCGGGCCAGCGGACCGCGCTGGAGCACGCCTTACAGGCCGATCCCACCGCACCTGATGTGGCCTGGGAAGCGGCCAACTTTTTTCTCCTCGATAACGACATCGACCGCGCCCTGCGCGAATTTCGCGTCGTCATCGAAAACGACATTCCTCTCGCCGACGCCTCTTTGCGCGCGAGTTGGCGAGTGCGTCCTGATACCGAGTCGCTGCTTCGTGACGTTGTTCCACCTCACGCCGACGCTCTGATCGCCTTCCTCCATTTGCTGATGAGCAAACAGGAAACCGACGGCACCATCAAGACCTGGCAGCGCCTGACCCAGTCTCATGAGAAGTTCGAGAACCGCTATCTCTATGAATACGTGAACTATCTGATCCGAGCGCACCGGCCCGATGCGGCCATGACCGCGTGGGAGCAGAGCGCCGATACTCTTGGCCTCTCCGCCTACGTGCCTACGGACGACAACCTCGTCGTGAACGGCGATTTCAGCCTCGACATTCTAAACGGAGGCTTTGACTGGACTTATGTCGACCGCGCGGGGGTCCGTCCTTTGCTTGATCCGAGCGCCTTCCATCAGGGCCATCGCTCCCTCTTTCTGACGTTCGAGGGGCCAGGAATTACTGACGCCGGAATTTCGCAGCTGATCCCCGTCCGCGGCGGAACTACCTACGATTTCTCTGCCTATTACAAATCGGCGGAATTTGAGGGAGCGGGCGGTCCCCAGGTTGTTTTGCGCGACGCTTACACGGGCGCGCCTCTTTTTGCCAGCAACCTTCTCAACGATACCGACTTCTGGAAGGAAGTTCATTCCAAAATCACGACCCCGAATACGACCTCGCTGCTGGTGCTGGCCATCGAGCGTTTCCCGGCCGGTTCGCCCATTCGCGGCAAACTTTGGCTCGACGATTTCGAACTTTCCCCGGCTGATTCCGAAGATTCCCCGAACACCCCCAAGGACACTCCGTGAGCTCTGCACTGGCCACGCAACCCGAACCCGCGCCCGTCGCGAAAGCCTCGCAACCGCTACTTACCAACAATACTTTGCTGGCTGGCGCCTGCGCCATTCTCCTGTTGGGGCCGTTGGCTTTTGGCGCGGTTCAACCCTGGTCGACTTTTGCCCTGGAAGCTTGCGCCGTGCTGCTGCTGACGCTTTGGGCGACGCGCCAGTGGATCCGGCGCGAACTCGACGTATTCGAGCACCCGCTTTACCGTCCGATGGCGGCGTTCTTCGCCTTGGTCTTGGCGCAGTGGATAGTGGGGACCACAGCCTATCGCCAGGTGACGTATTCTCACGTTTTACTCTACGCAGCTTACGGAATGATCGTGTTCGTTGTGACCCAAACTCTGCAGCGCTCCTCTCAATTTGAATTCATGGCCAAACTCTTCAGCGGTTACGGAGCGGCGGTCGCTGCGTTTGCTCTCTTGCAAGGATTGGCTCCCAACGGAAAGCTCTACTGGATTTGGGGCTTGGATCAGGGTGGATCGATTTACGGCCCATATGTCAATCGCAATCATTACGCCGGCTTGATGGAGATGTTGCTGCCGTTCCCTCTGGTCCTCGCCGCGACTCGCTTCAGCGATGGGAAAGCGAGGATCGCCCTGGCAGCCATCGCCGCACTGATGGCCGGAAGCATTTTTCTCTCCGGTTCGCGCGGCGGCATGCTGGCGTTCGGCGCGCAGATGCTGGCGCTCGCCGTCCTTCTGCTTCGCAAGCGCGAAGGCAACTGGAAACAGCCTCTTATGCTCGGCGTATTTTTAGCGATGGTGATTGCTTTCCTGGTCTGGATCGGCGGCAACGAACTCACCCATCGCCTGGTGAGCATTCACTCCGAAGCCCGCGAGGAAATCAGCGGCGGTGTTCGCATGACCATCGATCGCGACTGCCTTCGCATGTTTACCAAGCGGCCGTTCCTCGGCTGGGGGCTTGGAACCTTTCCCATCGTCTATCCGGGGTTCCGCAGTTTCTACACCAACTTCTTTGTGAATGAAGCCCACAACGATTATCTGCAACTTCTCGTGGAAACCGGTATAGCCGGATTTGCCATCGCGGCTTGGTTTCTCGTGCTG